>NZ_JBEOZN010000005.1:0-161785 GCF_040298085.1 Streptosporangium sp. NPDC001681
AGCGCTTCGGCGGTCAGCTGGTCAACGCCGGCGAGATCATCGTTCGTCAGCGTGGCACCCACTTCCACCCCGGCGGGGAGATCAGGTCGCGGTGCAGGTGAGGGTGGGTGTGCCGCTGGTGCCGGAGCCGATGAACCCGAAGGTGGTGGCGGTGCCGGCGCCCAGTGAGCCGTTGTAGGCGGCGTTGCGGGCGCTGACCGCGGACCCGTTGGCGGTCACGGTCGCACTCCACGCCGAGCTGACCTGCTCACCGCCGGTGAAGGTCCAGTTCACCGTCCAGCCGGTGATCGCGCCGGAGCCGGCGGTCACGCGTACCTCGGCCTGGAAGCCGCCGGACCACTGGGAGACGGTGCGGTAGGTGGCCGAGCAGCCACCGGCCGGGGGCGAGGTGGGAGTCGGCGTGGGAGTCGGAGTAGGGGTGGGGGTGGGGTTCGTGCCGCCGGTGAAGTTGACGTCGCTGCAGAAGTAGTAGGACTGGTCGGAGTGGCTGGCCTGCCAGATGGTGTAGACGACGTGGTGGCCGGTACGGCCGGGCGCGTACACATCAATGGGCGTGGTGAGGCCGGTGGGCACCTTGCCCACCTGGTTGACCAGTTCCAGGTCGCTCCACCTCAGCCGCTGGGTCTTGGGATCGTAGCCCTGTCTGGTGACGTAGACGCGGATGTAGTCCGCACCGTGCGAGGCCTGGTCCATCAGGTTCATGGTGAACCTGGCGGGGCGGTCCACGGTCTTCCACGCGCCCGGCACGTCCATGGAGGCGTAGCGGCCGCTTTCGGTCAGGCCGCCGCTGCACAGTTGCCCGTCGGGGATCGCGGCCTGGTGGTTACCGGCGACGCCCTCGCGGTACAGCCCGTTCCAGTTCCACATCGCGTTGGTGTTGTTCTGCCAGGCCTGCCAGCACATGGGGTCCTGCTGGGCCATGGCCGGGTTCTGGAAGTCGCTCCCCCAGCGCAGCCAGCAGCCGTAGTTGCGCGAGGGCGGGTCGCTGATCGAGCCGTGCGCCGAGGCGGGGACGACCATCATGGTGGTGAGCATGAGCGCGGCCGCGACCGCGACGAACACCCGCCGGAACCTGCTCCGGCGGGGAGGTGCGTCGGATGCGCCGGTATGGCCGCGTAAGAGTCGGAGCACGTGTGAACTCATCTGCACAGGTTTCCTTTCGAATGCTGGGATGACGAGTCCTGGCACGCCGAGTGAGGGCCGAGTCCTCATGCCAGAGGTGTCCCCACCGTCGCCCAGTCCCCGGGCAGCGGCAACAGTGATCTATGGCTCTCGGCGGGCAACGGGCCGGGAGCTGGCCATACACTGCAAAATCGGATGAAAAGTTCATCTACTCCGCCCGCACTCGTAGGCACTGATAAGCGCGGAACCGAGCCGGGCCGCGATCATTCAGCGGTGCCGATGTTCTCGACGCCGAGAACCTTGTCGCTGTTGGAGTTGCACAGGCGCAGGTAGTCGCCGGAGTCGTCTTTGACCTGCATCTCCTCCGGCAGGCGCGCCCAGGTGCCACCCTGGTCCCAGCGTTTGAACCGCTCGTAGCAGGTCCGCCGGGGCCCGTAGCGTTCGGGGATGTCGCGCCAGGGTGCCCCGGTCCGAAGCCGCCACAAGATCCCGTTGATGACCTGCCGGCGGCCCCGCCACGGGCGACCTCGTCCGTCCGTGGCGGGCAGCAACGGCTCGATCCGCTACCAGGCCTTATCGGTCAGCTCACCGCGTCTCACCATGAACGATCATCTAACCGCACCGGCCCTGATCATTTGTCAGACAGGCTCTAGTAGGGCCTGGTGTCGACCCGGCGAGTCGCCCGGTGGCAGGGCCTCAAGTGGAGCGACGGTTGGATATCAGCCGTCCCATCTGGGGCCCGGTGTTTCTTCCGCCTAGCCTTCAAGGGACCGACACGCCGCCGCGTCCGAAGCCGACCAGCCTCTACCAGCACGGCGACCGGCAACGACACCATCTGAAATCTCACGTTCTGCGGGCGGCGCACGTCTACCAGCCAGGAGAAGGGAAACGCAGATGAGCACTCGACACATCGTGATCGAGACCCGCCTTGGACCGATCACGCTCGTTGCAAAGGGCGAGACGATTGCCGGCCTGTACTTCAGGCACCACGTCCGCCGGCCCTCGCAGGAGACGTTCGGCCCCGAGGTGGCCGGCTCCACGGACCTGCTGCTGAACGAAGCTGCCCGACAGCTGCGCCACTACCTGGCGGGTCGGCGCAGGCAGTTCGATCTTCCGCTCGCCGCCGAGGGTGACGCGTTCCAGCACGCCGTCTGGGACATCGTGAAGAGCATTCAGTGTGGTGACACGACCACCTACGGTCGGATCGCCGAGCAGGTCGGAGACCGCAGTCTCGCGCAACGGGTCGGACAGGCCGTGGGTGCGAACCCGCTGTGCGTCTTCGTGCCGTGCCACCGCGTCGTCGGCTCCAATGGTTCCCTCACCGGATACGCCGGCGGACTGGAACGCAAGCAGGCGCTGCTGGAGCTTGAGGAGCCGCCTGCGGTCAGCGCTGGACGGTTGTTCTGACGGTAAACCTCACGTTTGTCACCGAAAGTATGTCGTCAATGGGATGGATATGAAACAACCGTTCGAGAACGTGGTCGCGCAGCACGGCGCAACCGTGCTGCGCGTCTGCCGGGTCGTCCTCGGCCCGCACGACGCGGACGACGCATGGTCGGAGACCTTCCTCTCCGCCCTGCGCGCCTATCCCGACCTGCCTGAGACGGCGAACGTGGAGGCATGGCTCGTGACGATCGCGCATCGCAAGGCGATCGACGTGCTGCGTGTCGCGAAAAGGAATCCCCTGCCCGTCGACGAGGTACCGGAAGCACCGACGGGGCGGGACATCCCGGACTCTGGGGACTCTGACCTGTGGGCCGCGGTGAAAGGGCTCCCGAGCAAACAACGCCAGGCTGTCGCCTACCGCTATGTGGCGGGGCTGGCATACGCCGAGATCGCGGAGATCCTCGGCGGCACCGTTGAGGCGGCCCGAAGAGCCGCCGCAGACGGGCTCAAGAATCTCAGGAAGAAATATCCGGGCGCGATCACGAGAGGAGCATCATCATGAACGACATCAACGACATCCGCCACGATGACGACATGGCCGCCCTGCTGTCGACGCCTGTGGACGCCGGCACTCTCAGTCGGCTCCACCGCCGTCTGGAGCAGGCGGCAGAGCGAGCCAATCTCGTCGATGTCGCTTACACCACCATCGACTCACCTGTCGGCAAGTTGCTGCTCGCCGCCACCCCGGAAGGGCTGGTCCGCGTGGCGTACGCCCGCGAGGACCACGATCGAGTCCTGGAAGCCCTCGGCCAGAAGCTCAGCCCGCGCATCCTGCGCGCCCCGAAGCGGCTGGACGAAGTGGCTCGCGAGATCGACGAGTACTTCGCCAAGCACCGCCAGGTCTTCGACCTGAAACTGGACCTGTCCCTGTCTCGCGGATTCCGGCGCCTCGTGCAGACGCATCTGCCCGAGATCGGGTACGGCCAGACCCGCAGCTACCGAGACATGGCCGAGCTCGTCGGCAACCCCAAGGCCGTCCGAGCGGTGGGCACCGCCTGTGCGACCAACCCGCTGCCGATCGTCGTCCCGTGCCACCGCGTGCTGCGTACCGACGGCACGCTCGGCGGTTACATCGGCGGACTCGAGGCCAAGACCATGCTGCTGAACCTGGAGGCCGCGGCATGAGCATCGCGAAGGCGACCGGGAGGAAGACGGATCGGTGGTACAGCCGCGTCGAGTCCGGCGACTGGGAGGCGATCACCACAGAGGTCAACGAGTACGGCGGCGCACTGCTGCCGCAACTGCTGACCCCGGAGGAGAGCGTGGAGATCAGGGAGCTGTACGAGCAGGACGGCCTGTTCCGCAGCACCGTCAACATGGGCCGGCACCGCTTCGGTGAGGGCCAGTACCGATACTTCAACGCGCCGTACCCGGAACCGATCGAGCGGCTCAAGCAGGCGCTGTACCCGCGGCTGCTTCCCATCGCCCGCGACTGGTGGACCAAGCTCGGCCGGCCCGCACCGTGGCCGGACTCGCTTGATGAGTGGCTTCAGATGTGCCACGACGCCGGCCAGACGAAGTCTTCGGCGATCCTGCTCCACTACGGCGAGAAGGATTGGAACGCTCTGCATCGCGACCTGTACGGCGACCTCGTGTTCCCGTTGCAGGTCGTGATCAACCTCAACGAGCCCGGCGTGGATCACACGGGTGGCGAGTTCCTGCTGCTGGAACAGCGCCCGCGCGCCCAGTCTCGGGGCACGGCCACGCTGCTGCCGCACGGTCACGGATACCTCTTCACCACCCGCGACCGACCCGTCAAGTCCGCCCGCGGATGGTCCGCCGCGCCGGTTCGGCACGGCGTATCCGCCATCCGGTCCGGCGAACGTCACACCCTCGCTCTCGTCTTCCATGACGCCGCATGAGCGACGCAACGAAGACGTACACCCTTCTGGGGGCGGACGGCCGTCCCTATCGGTCTGCGGTCAAGGGGCTGTGGGGCGGCCATCGCGGCTCGAAGATCTACGGGCGACTCGATTGTCCCGCCGCGCTGCGCGCCGTCACTCGCGGCGGCTACGTGAAGCACCGGGTCTTCTTCGCTGACGAGGCCACGGCGGTCGCCGCCGGGTTCCGCCCCTGCGGAGCCTGCTGCAGGGACCGCTATCAGACGTGGAAGACCACCCGGGAGAACGGCGAACGATGGAAGCCCTGACCAGCCCCTTACTGAAGGCGTCAGCGAGTCATGACGCGGACCTGACGGCTACGGATGCCGAGGTCGCGACCGTCATCAGAATTGCTCGCGACCGCCGTGCCCGCAATATCGTGATCGGCTCCGGCCGCACTCCTCACGCCCTTGCGACCTCGCGCCTGATCGAATCGGCCTGGGATCGCACAGGAGGCGGAACTCTCGATACGATCACCTGGCCCGAGACCGGGGCCTCCTGGCTGCGTCACGCGTCACGGTTCGCCGCCGCCGACCCCGACCTGTGGGTGATGGTCGGGCCGGCAACCGGCTGGGCACAGATGACCCGGCGGCTGCTGTGGTCGACTCCCTGGAGCCCCGCACGCACCCTCGCGACCGCCGGAATCGGCGACCCGCGCACTCTCGCACTCGTCGGACTGACCAATCTGGACGGCCTGACCGGCGCAAACGCAGACGGTACCTCCTGGCTCGTTGCGCACGATTCCCTCGTGCACCTCACACACACGGAGGGCAAGCGATGACAGCGCTGTTCACTCCGGAGATCCCCGAGCGTGACGGAGGAGAGGTCGCCCCGGGCGCCACCCTGGTCCCTGATTGGCTGACTCGGGAACAGCAGAAGTGGATCGTGGATCAGTTCCGCGAGTGGGTGCGGGGCCCTGTCCCCATCCGCGCCGCGAAGGTCCGCGGACACGAGATGTCGGTGCGCACCGTATGTCTGGGCTGGCACTGGCAACCGTACAAGTACACGCGAGAGGCCACCGACGTGAACGGCGCCCGTGTCCTTCCGTTCCCCGACTGGATGATCCGCCTGGGACGGGATGCCCTCAAGGCCACTGGCCACGACGCAGCCGCGATCCGCTCCTATACGCCCGACACCGCGCTGGTGAACTACTACGACGCGGAGGCCCGGTTGGGAATGCACCAGGACAAGGACGAGATCTCCCGCGCCCCGGTCGTATCGCTGTCCATCGGCGATAGCTGCACGTTCCGATTCGGCAATACGGAAAGCCGCGGCAAACCCTATACCGACGTGCTGCTGGCCTCCGGCGACCTCTTCGTCTTCGGCGGACCCGCCCGACTGGCCTACCACGGTGTCACCAAGGTGCACGAGAGCACCGCCCCCGAGGGATGCGGACTCAGTCGCGGCCGGATCAACATCACGATGCGCATGACCGGGCTTGACGGGTGATCGAATGACACAGGATGCAAGCAGCACCACCGCCGACCCCGGCGTCGTCGTCGGGGACGACGGGCTCGCCCGGCCCGCATGGGCAGCCGCTGCCCCTCTGCTGCGCGACTACTACGACACAGAGTGGGGCATGCCGGTCACGGACGAACGCGGCGTCTACGAGCGCGTCAGTCTCGAAGGATTTCAGGCGGGACTGTCCTGGGCAACGATCCTCCGCAAGCGACCCGCATTCCGTGCGGCGTTCGACAACTTCCTCCCGGACGCGATCGCTGCGTACACCGAGACCGATGTCGAGCGGTTGATGGCCGACGTCGGCATCGTGCGCAACCGGCAGAAGATCCAGGCGACCATCACCAATGCCCGCGCCACCATCACGCTGCGCGAGGAGATGGGCCTGGCCGAGCTGGTGTGGTCCTTCCGACCCGAGAGCACGCCCTGCCCCCAGACCTTTGCAGAGATCCCCACGAAGTCCGCCGAGTCGGTCGCGTTGTCAAAGGAGCTGCGCCGACGCGGATTCGCCTTCGTCGGCCCGACCACCATGTACGCGCTCATGGAGGCGATCGGCATCGTCGACACCCATCTGCTCGGCTCGCATCGACGGGGCAGCTCTGGAATCTGGACATCGTGCCCCTCCTACACCTGATCCCGAACGGCCCCACTGACTTTGAGATCGCTCTACGGATGCTGGCTGCCCACGCGATCCCAGGAGCCGAAGAAGTCGACATCCCGGGCCGCACCTACACCCGGCTTCTGACCCACGCAGGAGGCCCTGCACGGGTGAAGATGACCTTCGCCGAGGATGGGGTCGTCGCGAACCTCCCTGACGAGGTGCCTGACCCCGACGGCATCGCGGTCGCGATTCGACGCTGGCTGGACCTCGACTCCGACACCGAGCGGATCGCCGATCACCTCACCACGGACCCGCTGATCCGGCCGCTGGTCGAGCGCCGGCCCGGCATCCGGCTCATTGGCTACCCCGATGAGTTCGAGGCGGTGGCCGCGACGGTCATCGGCCAGCAGGTCTCACTCGCCGCGGCCCGCACCTTCATGGGCAGGCTCGTGGCCGCCTATGGGACGCCGATAGCCGGTCTGCACGCTCTCCCGGCACCACGGGATCTCGCGGCGGTTCCCGACGCGGAACTGCAGGCGGCCGTCGGCCTCACCGGCGCGCGGACCCGCACGCTTCGGGCCGTCGCCGAGAAGTGGGCGAACGGATTCACGCTCGCGCAACTCACTGTCGACGAGGCGCGTCGCGCCCTGCTTGCGCTCCCCGGCATCGGCCCTTGGACCGCGGACTACCTCACAGTGCGCGCGATGCAGCATCCAGACACCTTCGCTCCCGGCGACTTGGTCGCCCGCAGGGCGCTTGGAGCCGTCACCGTTGACCGGGCGCGGACCATCGCTGCGGCGTGGGCACCGTGGCGCTCCTACGCGCTCATGCATCTGTGGGCGGACGTCGCCTACGGCGCGGTCAGGCCGGACTGACGCGATCCTGAGGCCAGGCCCCAATCTCACGTTCCTGTGTGACCCGGCGTCTTCCACGTGCCGGGAAGCAATCGCCCGGCATGGCTGACATCAGTCGGCTCAGCATGCCCGCGGCCGTCACGCGCCCAGCGGTCGCGGGCACCGCTGCTACAGATGGGCGTGCAGGGGACAATGCGAATGACCAGTCGGCAGGACAAGGAATACGACCTGACCGACTTCGACGCCGACAACTACTGGATCGAGACGCACCGCGCGACCGCTGCCACGTACTACTTCCCGAGTCTCGCGGAAAAGAGCGCCCGATCGGCTCAGCTCGGCACGGCGGTCGGAGACCTCCTCCAATCCGCCATGATCTGCGGTGGCATCGACGTGATGCCCTTCACGATCCGCGACAAGAGCCTCGTCGTCGTAGCGTGCAGAGGCTACGAGACCGTCGGCATCTCGATCATCGACCCCACCGACAGCACCGCGTTCGACACCCTGACGTGGACCCACCCGTAATGGCGCCACCGCGGCCTTGCGACTGCCATGAAGATCCATTCGATTCATGACGTGCGCAAGCCGGAAGCAGTGCGCTCTGGGCTCCCTTGGACAGTGTCGCTCGGTCGTTCCACTAGACACTCGGCCTTCGCACATGAATCTTCACCGCCAATCTCACGTATCGGTTTCGACGGCCCTGTGCTCGCCGGGCCTTCTAAAACGCCTGGCGCTTCAGAGCGCCCAGAGGGCCGGAATCACCGCTCTGTGGGCGCCCGGGGACACGAGATCAGTGACGTTCTACGCGGCGCTCGGAATTGGTCCGGCAGAGGATCTCACGAACTGACGTTCCCCAACGTCTTCGACGTGTCGCCAGTCAAAGACGAAACGGCGGCACATCCACAGAAAAGGACATGTACATGTCGGTTGAAGAGAACAAGGCCATCGTCGAACGCTGGTTCACCGAATTCTGGGGCAACCCGTGGAAGCCCGACGTCATCGATGAGCTCGCCCACCCCGAGATCCGCTTCGAGTACTCCCTGCACCAGCCGATGCGCGGGCGAGACGAGGTGCGCGAGTTCGCCACCAAGTTCCGCACCGCCTTCCCCGACCTCAACTTCTGGGGCACGGCTGACCTGATCGCCGAGGGTGACTACGTCGTCGGACAGTGGGAAGGCGGCGGCATCCACACCGGCCCGATCGTCTTCGACGACCTGCCGATCGGCTCCGTCCCGCCCGCCTCCGGCAAGACCCTGCGCTTCACCGGAACCACCGTCCTGAAGGTTCAGGACGGCCTCATCGTCGAGGAGCTCGGCCTCGACGACGGAGTCAAGGTGCTCCAGCAGCTCGGCATCATCCCCACCGCCTGACCGGCGAAGCATCACCCGCGGAGAGGTGCCGGGAGGGTGCCGCGCGTGGTCGGGGTGATGGCCGGATGGGTGACGCTCCGTGGTACCGCATCCAGCCGTTCACGATCGGGTTGATCGCTTTGGCCAGCTGAGCGAAGATGGAGCCGATCCGCCGATGCAGCCGCCAGGAGCGAACCTCCCGGCTGATCTTGTTCAGGGCGTCCTTGCTGATCGCGAGCTGGAACGACACGAACAGCGCGCCGTTGTCGGCCCGCGCCGTACGCGGCCGGAACATGAATCCTGGAAACGTGAACTCGGTGGCATCGTAGTTCTGCCGTCAGTTCGCGTCCCTGCAGTACACGATCGTGGTTTTGGCCGGGTGAAGCGTGAGTCCGACCTCTTGCATCCGTTCCTGCAGCGCCGCCAGGACCTGGCGGGCCTGCCGTTCGGTGACGCAGTGCACGACCGCGTCGTCGGCGTAGCGTTCGAACTCGACCGCCGGGCGACACTACCGAGAA
This sequence comes from Streptosporangium sp. NPDC001681, assembly GCF_040298085.1. Lineage (NCBI taxonomy): Bacteria > Bacillati > Actinomycetota > Actinomycetes > Streptosporangiales > Streptosporangiaceae > Streptosporangium > Streptosporangium sp. NPDC001681. The sequence goes on from NZ_JBEOZN010000005.1 coordinate 9,226, forward strand.
GGCCACAGCGACGGCTGCGGCACTTCACCGTTGATAACTCAGCGGCTGGCTGATCGTAGCCGAGAACGGTGTCAGGGTGAGCTTGCCTTCAACACCGGATCAGAACTGGTTCTGGCTCCTGATAAAGGACCCTTTATCAGGAGCCAGCTTCCTCACGGCTGCACCCGAGCTGGGCTACGCCGCTGGGAGCGGGGAAGGAGGGACATCCAGTCAGAAAGTTCCGCTTGTCTAGGCGCGCGTCCGCATCGTGGCCTACCCCTGTTCGCCGAGCAGCTGCTTGTGCAGGGCGCGGGCGGTGCGCGCGAAGCCGCTCGCCCCCTTGCGGGCCGCCACTTCCGCGACCGCGGGGACGGAGCCGCGCGCTTCGGCCCAGCGGGCGGCGTCGATCGCGAAGGAGAGTGCCTGGGTGTGCCCGGCATGTGGCCGCTCGTCCGGTCCTGGCAGGTAGACGGGCAGCAATCCGGTCATGATCTCCCACACCTGCCGGTGCGCGCCCTGTTTCGCGCACTCCTCCAGCATCGAGCGTACGGTGCTCATCTTGGTCACGTCTCTGCGCAGGGACAGCCCGAGCTGCCGCCCGCACTCCACGGCGGGCAGGCAGCCGGCGGCGGCTGCGCCCAGCAGCAGCCGCCGGCCGCGCTCGGGCCAGGCGAACATGCCGGTCTCGGTCAGCTGGACGGCGATCAGCAGCGCCAGCGCCTCGCCCACCGGGCCGTCCTGGGAGAACAGCGCGGCCACGTACTTGTGGAAGTAGCCGGGCCGGTCCCAGGTGTTGAGCAGGTGCGGCAGCAGGTGCATGGCCACCGCCTCTCGGTCCGAGGGCAGCGTCAGCCGCCAGGACTCCATGTACACGCCGTCACTTTCGCCCGTCCAGGAACGCGGATCGGACAGCAGCGCGTCGATCAGCGCCAACCCCGTCGGCTCGATCCGGATGCGAGGGTGCAGCCGAGGGCTGTGCTCGCCTTTCTGCCGGTCGTGCGTGTAGTCGCCGCCGGCATGTGACCAGTCCACGCGCAGCTGCGGCTCCGGCCGGTCGGCCAGCCAGCGCGCCAGCGTGGCGCCCGCCCGCGAGGTCAGCTTCCCGGCGCGGTCGATCACCTGCGGGTCCACCTCGCGCGGCAGCCGCAGCAGCGCCTGCCCCAGGTCGGCGGGCAGGGCCTGGACGCCGGCCCGCTCGTAGCCCTCCAGGCGGGCCACCAGCTCGGCGGGGTCGAGGTGGCCGGAGGTCAGGGTCGGGGTGGCCAGCAGATACGGCGGCAGCGTCCCGGCCTTCAGCGCGGCGTGGACCTCGGCGCAGCGCACCAGCATGGCGTAGTGCGGCGGCGAGATGTGACGCGGGTCCGGCAGCCGATCTCGCGGCTTGTCCTCCTGCTCGTCGCGGTCTCTCCAGTGGCCCGACGACATGATCGACACGCCCAGGATCTCCGCTTCGAGCGGCGGGCCCTGCGTGAAGTGCTCCAGGTTGCCCAGCGGAGTGCCGTTTTCGGTGAGGCTTGCGGCGATGCTCTCTCGCAGCTCGGCGGGCAGCCGGCCGAAGTCCACCTCGATGTCGCGCTCGTCCTCGCCTTCGGCGATGCGCACGCCGATGACGTGCCTGGCGTACTCGGGAGCGCGTTCGGGCTCGGGGATGGGCGGTTCCTCGCCGGGGTCGGCGGCCTCGCGCAGCAGCGCCTCCGTCCACTCCTCGAGGTTGCACCACTGGCGCCGCTCGTAGAGGCGGCCCCGGCCGGGGCGCGGCCGTTTGGACGGGTCACGGACGAAGCCGTCGAGCCACCGTTCGAAGGTGATGCCGTCACCGACCTGGTCGTAGGTGGCGGTCAGATCCTCCAGCGCCGGCGGGAACGGCTCACGGGCGAGCGGCTCGAACGGCGGCAGCAGTCCGGGCTCGAAGTCGTCGGCCGCCTCTGGCTCGGCCGCCACCACACCGTAGGCCTGCGACAGCCGCGCCGCCAGTTCGGCGGGCAGCACGCTCGCCGCCTCGCGCACGGCCTCGGCCCCGGCGGGCGTGAAGCGTCCGGCATGCTTGACGGCCAGGCCCACCGTGCGCTCGCGCACCTCGTAGGACTCGCAGAGGAATGCCGAGGCGAGCGCCGCGGCCAGCTCGTCGAGGTCGCCGACCGCGTCGCGAGCGGCCTGGTCCAGTAGGGTCAGCCCGGCCCGCACCAGCTTGCCCTCGGGGCGAAACAACAGCGCCGACACCGCCTCATTGACCTCCTCACCGCTCAACTCGCCCGCGCCGCGCAACTGCCGCAGTGCCAGCTCGGCCACCGGCCCCGGCGCGGCGGGCAGCAGCCGCAGGTAGTCACGGGTGCGCTCCCTGCTCGGCGCCGGAGCGAGCATCTCGTGCAGGCGGGCGAAGAAGCGCAGGTCGGTGGCGCTGCCACCGCGCAAGAACCGGCGTAGGCAGCCGCCGACCAGCGGCTCGGGGGCGAACCGGCCGGCCGCGACCGCGGAGCGTAGCGCCCCCAGCCAGGTACGGCGGCTGGGGTCCCACGAGGGCGGGTCGATGTTGTCCTCACGCAGCGCCCGGCCCACGCCCTCGGCCTCGAACAACCGGGGCACCAGGTGCTCGGCCAGCGGGTCGTGCTCCAGGTCTGGCGGCTGGGACACCCAGGCGGTGGTGAGCGGGTCGTGGTCGGGCGGGACGGCACCGGTGCGGCGCAGCAGTTCCAGGGCCAGTGGCACGCTGTCGTCCCTGGCCTGGGCCCGGCTGCCGCGCAGCCGCAGGGCCAGCCGCACGGCGAGGTCGGCCTGCCACTCCGGCGGCCGCGCGGCGATCACACGCAGCAGCGGCCCGGAGTCGAGCGGTTGCCGCCAACGGGTGAAGTCGCGCCGGTAGAGCCAGGTCGCGACGGCCGCCGCCCCGCCGAGCACGCCCGCGCCGGCGACCCGCATGGGCTCGATCCATTCCTCGCCGCCGGTCCATACGCCCCGGCGCCGGTCGCGTTCCGCGACCGCTTTCCTGGCGACGCCGATGTGGCCGGGCAGCTCGCGAGCCACCTCGCGGCGCCCGGCCTCCTCCAGGGCCAGCACGGCATCCGCGACCAGAGCCGGGTCGCCGGCGGTGATGGCCATGCGCACGCCCGGCCAGGCCCCGCTCTTGGGGAGGTGTGTCATCATGTCGCACACCGTAGAGATCAGCTCCGACAGAACTGGATCTCACCTCGATCTCACATGAATAGCATTGTGTGAGATCCGAACCGGACGGGAGACGCCCTCAGCCGACGCCGGCCCACTGACGCCGACACCATCCCACGACCGGTCCGGATCGCACCGGTTCACGCCCGCGCGCGTAGAGGTGTCACGAAAGTCACGAAACCCGGGGCACCGGATCCCCAGGCCGCGCCCTGCGGCTTAGCACTGCTGGCTGATTCTGCTGGTGGTGTTGTCGCCGGTTGATCTGCTGATCGGCTGTGCCGTGCTCTGTCGTTCGTGGTCGCCTTCTCGGTGGTGTTCGTGCTCTCGTCGTCGTGTCGTCTTCTCCTTCGTGGTGTTGGTCTTCTGTGATCGGCGTTCGTATCACTCCCCGGACGCAGCTCCGGCGACGTCGCGGGACGGGGCTCCTCGTCCTCCTCGCCGAGGCCGGCGACGGAGGGGCCGATCCGCCCTCGGACCGGTAAGTCCGATTTGTGTTCTAACTTGCTCCGCAGAATGCGGCGCCACCGCGCCCGTCGGCCGATCGGCTCCGAGCACGGGCCCCCACGGCACGCCCGTACTCGCCCTTGACGTCGACGCCCCGGCCGACCCCGCCGTTCCCGGCCTCGCTCCCCGCGGCCTGTCCGGCCGGCGCGCGGCCGACTGTCCAGTCCGTCGACCGAGCACCAGCGAGGGAGCGGACTTGACCGGCGGCAAGCGTCGGCCACACTCCAGGCCGGGGGCGAGGCGGCCCGCCTCCAGGAGGACTTCGCCGGGCAGCCGGTGTGTGGCCGGAGGTGACGTCGGCAGGCCCTGGTGTTACCAGCCGCTCCCTGGTGTCACTCGCCGCTGGGCGTGGTTCCGGCCAGGGAGGATTGTCCCGGGGAAGGTAGATTCCAAATAGGCTGCCGCAATGGGATATTCGTTCACCTTCGAGAAGCCGCCCCACGACGGGTGCAACTTCAACATCTGGCAGATGCAGTTCCTCCGGTTGATCATGCTGGAAGCCGGCGTCGTCAGGGATGAGTATCTGGAACAGGCGCTGAAGGTCGAAGGGCTGGAGCCGACCGAGCAGAGCGTGGACATGGCAAAGTTCCAGTCCAACGACGGCTGGCACATCACCGCTGAGGAGGCGAGCTTCATCGCGGCGCGCATGCGCCTGGCCGTGGAGCATGACGTGCCCGGTGAGCTGGTGCTCTACCTTGATGAGGCGCCCCCGGCCGAGGCGCTGGTCCAGTGGGTGGAGGAGTTCGCCGACTTCAACGAGCGCGCGACTGCGCACGGCGGATACCGGGTGAGGTAATCCCGACGCTCGGGAAGGCCCTGGCCTGCAGCGAGGGAGCGGACTTGACTGACCAGCCCGACCACCCTGGAGAACGTCGTGCCGCTGCCCCAGATCCCGACCGGCGGCCCGCGCGTACTGGCTGTGTCGCACACCGATCGCTAGCGGAGTGCCCCGTCGCGCTCGCTTCTTTGGGCGAGGCGCTGGAGTTGCCGTTCGTGCACGCCGGCCACCCACTCCCAGCCGGGCTTGGCCGATGGGCCGACCCGCGGGTCGCTGAGAGCACGGCCGTCACGCAAGGAGTGCAGGTACGCCCGATCCTGGTCGATCCGGGCATGTACCTCGTCAGCTCCGCCGACGGACCCGTGGCCCGGGACGAAGACATCGACGTCGCCTGCCACGCCCTCCAGCAGCCGCAGCGCGGCGAGGCAGTCCTCGATCGGGTCAACGGCGTTCAAGTCGAGCATGGGAATCAAGACATCAGAGAGCATGTCGCCGGCGACGAGAATCCCGCGTTCCTCAATCAACAGCGCCGCATGGCCCGGAGCATGCGCTTGATGCTCGATGATCCGGACCCCGGGGCCATCCCAAGGGATCTGCGCCGTCTCGGCGGGCAGGCCGGTAATGAGGCCGAGCAGGTCCAGCGGTACCTCCTCGGGGATGCCGACGACCCTTGCCACCGCATCCACCCCACCCGACAGGCGATCTCGCGCAGTAGCCGCGCAACGCGCGGTGCCGTAGCGGGGCGCCGCGCCGAGCCCGGGGTGCCAGAGCAGGTGATCCCAATGAGGATGCGTCGAGAAACCTGCCACGACGCTCTGGCCCGAATCGGACAGGTCGTTCGCGAGGCAGGCCAGTTCGTCGTCCAGCACCCCGGCGTCGATGAGCAACACGCCACCCTGGCCCTGCACGACAACGGTGTTGCTCTGGCAGAACCCGCTCTCGTGGACCAGCACACCCTCCGCGACCTGCCTCAGCACGAGCTCGCCTCCCTTGCATCCCGGATGGCGTAGCGGTGCATCGTGACGCCCTGCTCGAACGATCGCTGCTCGAGCAGATCGAGGTCGATCGGCAGGTCGTAATCGTCGAACAGCGGCCTGCCGAAGCCGAGGATTGCCGGGTGGGTGAAGAGCAGCAGCTCGTCAAGCAGCCCGGCCCGGAGAAGCTGCGTCGCGACTGCCGCGCCGTCAGCCCCGGCGACTTCCCTGAGATCGGCATCCGTGGATCCGCCCTCCGTGAGCACCTCCTCTCTGGCCTCCCCCTCACCAGAACCCCCTGATCCACAACCCCTTGTCCAGGGTGAAGGAGAAACAGGCAGGCTTAGCCAGAGTGGCACTCCCTGCGCTCATCGACCACCACCGCGACCGGTTCGGGGTCGAGCCGATCGGCCAGGTCCTACAGGTGGCGACCTCTACGTACTACGCGGCCAAGGCCCGCCCGCCCTCGGCGCGTGCGGCGCGCGATGAGGGGTCCCGGTGGTTTCGGCGAAATTTTCAACGGATACGCAGGTCGGAGCTTCCTTGAGGACCTTCGGGCACAGCTTGAAAGGTGAGCCGCTGACCTGCATATTCGTTGTTTCCTGCGTCGTTACCACTGGGACCCCGGAGAAGCTGGAGGGCAGGAGTTCGATCTCACATCGACGGCTCCGCGCCCGGGGCCGGGGGTGTGGTCTTCGGTTCGCGGCGCAGCATGGCCCGCAGCCGCTTCTCGATCGGGTACTCGTACAGCCGGTACAGCCCCCACGACAGCAGCACGCTGACCGCCAGCCCGGCCACCGCGTAGGGCAGGTGCGCCCAGCTGGGCGGCGGGAAGTCGTAGAGCGACTGCCGGCCGAACGCGTGCTTGGCGATCGGGAAGAGCACCAGGAAGTGCACCAGGTAGAAGGCGTAGGACCACTGGCCGAGCGCCACCAGCGGGCGGGAGCCGAGCAGGCTGCGCCGGCCGGCCAGGTCGTTGGTCGCCGCCGCCGCGATGAGCAGCGCGAACACCACGATGCTGCCCCGGTTGGCGGCCTCGGCCAGCGCGGTCGGCCACAGGCCCGAGACGGACCACGCCCACAGCAGCGCGAAGTAGCCGACCGTGATCGCGGTCGCCGCGCGCAGCCCGAGCGGGCTGCGCCAGCCGCGGCGCACCGCGGCGGCGATCACGATGCCCAGCACGAACTCGCTGACCCGGGCGATCGGCGAGTGGGTGGCGAAGTAGTACAGGTCGGAGGTGAACCAGTTCTCCGGCGTGATCTGCGGATTGGCCAGCCAGAGCCAGACCCGGGTGCCGATGCTGATCGCGATGAGCACGGCGGCGATCGTCACCATCTGGCGCAGCGTGCGCCGCACGATCGGGCGGACCACGAACGGGAAGACCGCGTAGAAGAACGCCTCGCACGACAGCGACCAGGAGACGGTGTGCGGCACGGTGTCGCTCTGGAACGACGCCGGGATCCACGCCTGTACCAGGAGCAGCGTCGCGACCGTCCACCAGACCAGCGAGGTGCCGCCCTCGGTGGGCCAGAGCTGGCCGCCGACGAGCAGCGCGACCGCCGCGACGGTGGTGATGAGCAGCGACGGCCAGATCCTGGCGAAGCGGCGCCAGTAGAACCTCGGCGCGGTGTCGTTCTCAAAGAACGTCCAGGTCAGAACATATCCGGACAGGACGAAGAAGAAGGTGACCCCGGCGGTGCCGAGGATGAACAACTCGTTGAGGTAGGGCAGCGGCAGCAGGATCGCGACGTGGCTGAAGAACACGCCGAACGCGGCGAACCACCGCAGCCCGGTCAGCGACTCCAGCCTCGTCCTGGGGGGTCCCTCGCTCGTGGCCTGCGCGGGCTTGGCGGATACCGAGGTCATGACGACTTCCCCTCTCCGGTGAGACCGGCCTGCGCGCGGCGCTCGTCGATGAGTGCCGCCTGCTCGCGGACCGTCGCGTGGCGCAGCAGGTCGGGCAGCTCCACCTCGATGCCGAACGCCACCTCGTAGCGCAGGCTGAGGCGGGCCAGGGTGAGCGAGTGGCCGCCGAGGTCGAGGAAGCCGTCGGCGGCGCCGATCTCCCGCACGCCGAGCAGTTCGCGCCAGATGCCGGCGACGGACTCCTCGGTGCCGCCCCTGATCGGCACCTGGCCGCCCCCGTCGCCCGGGGCCTCGGGGCTGGGCAACTCCTCGTGGGCGATGTCGCCCCGCGCGTTCCTGGGCAGCGCGTCGAGGACGACGACCGAGCCGGGCACCTGGTATTCGGGCAGGTGGGCGGTGAGCTTCCGCGGATCGATCCCGTCTCCGGCCACGTACGCGACGAGCCGGTCGTGGCGCACGTCCACGACCGCCTCGACCACGCCGGGGCGGCCGGCCAGGGAGCGGGCCACCTCGTCGGTGTCCACCCGGAACCCGCCGACGGTGAACATCCGGTCGAAGCGGCCGAGCAGCTCCAGCGAGCCGTCGGGCAGGATCCGGCCCCGGTCCCCGGTGGCGGCGCCGCCGACGTGTATCTCCCCGGGTACGCCGGTGGCGCCGGGGCGCCCGGCCCGGCCGGTGACCTCGATCGGAGTGCCGGCCAGCGGGACGCCGAGCGGGACGCCCCTGCGGGGCTCGGCGAGCGGGTCGATCCGGTGGGCCGCGGCCCAGCGCTCTCCGTACAGGGTCCAGGTGGGGACTTGCGCGGCCAGTTCCCGTACCAGGGGGTCCGGGGTGGTGGCCGCGTCGCAGAGCGCGGTGAACGGACGGCCTTCCGGCAGGGCGTTCTCGCGCAGCAGCAGCCGCCACGTGGCCGGGGGAGCGTGCACGACCGTGGTGTCCACGACCAGGGTCTTCAGCCGCTCGATGTCGCGGGCGGCCTGGGGGGGCGCGATCACCAGGTGCGCGCCGGAGGAGAGGGCCAGCAGCATGGCGTCGGCGAGCGCGCCGGAGGCGGGCGGGGCGAAGGTGAGCACGGTGCCGGCAGCGCCCAGGCCGATCCGCGAGGCCAGGTCCGCGGCCCGCGCGTAGCCCGCGTCCCGCGGGCCGCCGTCGGCCCTGAGCCGGGCGTACCACCACACGGCGAGGTCGGGGGTGTCGGCGGCCGGCAGTTCGGCCCCCTTGCGCACGGCGGGTGCCAGGGCCTCGACGTGCGCGTCGAGCTGGGCGTAGGTCAGCGTGCCGTCGGCGGAGGTGACGGCGGGCGAGTCCGGTGCGCGCCGCGCCCGCCCGGCCAGGACGGCGGCCGGTCCCTCGGCCCCGACGCTCTCGGGCTGGGGCAGCCTCGGGGACGCGGGCAGCCGGAGGTCGCCGACCTGACGGTCGGGCTGGGCGCACGCCTCAGTGAGCAGGAGCGTGAACTGCTCGGCGAGGACCTCGACGGTGTCGGGGTCGAACAGGTCGTCGTTGTAACCCCACAGGCCCGCCATGCCGTCGCCGTCGACGCTGAAGTCCACCATCAGGTCGAAGTGCGAGACCTCGACGTCGGGCACGAACTCCGAGGCCCGCACGCCCGGCAGGTTCAGGAAGACGCCGTCGTTGTCGCGTACCCCGAGCCCCGCCTGGAACAGCGGCGTGTGGCTCCGCGGCCGCTGCGGGTGCAGCTCGCGCACCAGTTCCTCGAAGGGCATCTCCTCGTGGTCGTGGCCCTCGACGGAGGCGTGCCGCACCCGGCGCAGCAGCTCGCGGAAGGTGGGCTCGCCGCGCAGGTCGAGGCGGAGACAGATGATGTTGATGAAGCAGCCGACGAGCTCTTCGAGCTCGGGCCGGATGCGTCCGGCGGCGGGTACCGCGGTGACGATATCGGCCTGGTCGGCGTAGCGCGACAGCAGCACGCCGTAAGCGGCCAGCAGGACGGTGAACGGGGTGGTGCCCTCCTCGCGCGCCATCGCACGCGCCGCGCCGACGACGTCCGCGGGCAGCCGGGAGCGGTGGAAGCGGCCCGCGCGGCTCCGCTGCGGCGGACGGGGCCGGTCCGAGGGCAGGTCGAGCAGCCGGGGCACGCCCTCCAGGGTCCGCCGCCAATAGTCGACCAGGCGCGAGCGCACCTCCTCGGTGCGCAGCCGCTCGCGCTGCCAGACCGAGAAGTCGGTGTACTGCAGCTCCAGTTCGGGCAGGGGCGCCGAGGAGGTGTAGAGGGCCTCGATCTCGCGCCCGACGATGCCGAAGGACGGGTCGTCGAAGACGATGTGGTGGAAGGTCAGCACGAGCACGTGGTCGTCGGGCCCCAGCCTGAGCAGCAGGGCCCGCCCCAGCGGCCCGTGCCGCAGGTCGAACGGGGCCAGGATGTCGTCGGCGGCCATCCGCGCGGCCTCGGCCCCGGGATCGGGCTCGCCGGCCAGGTCGACGGAGCGCAGCACACCGGTGGGCGCGCCGCCGACGCGCTGGACGGGCATGCCGTCGATCTCCTCGACGGTGGAGCGCAGGATCTCGTGCCGCCTGATCACCTCGCAGAGCGCCCGGTCGAGGGCTCCGGCGTCGAGGGGGCCGCGCAGTCGCAGGGTGGCGGGCACATGGTAGAACCCGAATCCCGGATTGAACCTCTCGCCGAACCAGATGCGCTCCTGGGTGGAGGAGACCGGCACCCCCTCCTCGGGTATCGCGCGCCGCGGGATGCGATCTCGCTCGCGCCGCCGGCGGGCGATCAGGTCGTGCACATTGTCAGCGCCGTTGGAAATCGTCATTGGTTACCTCACGTCTGTGGAGTGCAGCGTGAATGCGGAATTTCGCGTCAGGATATGTCTTGATAAGTAAGCACATTCGCCCAGCATTGCGGAAAGGCGGCTAAACGGATATGGAGCTGCGAGGGGTGACGGCACTGGTGTCGGGGGCCGGTGGAGGGCTGGGCGCCGCCACCGCGCACGAGCTCGCCGGGGCCGGCGCGCACGTGGTCGTGGCCGACACCGACACCCGTACGGGAGCCGCGGTGGCGGGCGAGGTGGACGGCACGTTCGTGGAGACCGACGTGACCCGCGCCGAGTCGGTCGAGCATGCCGTGGAGGTGGCCGCGGGACTCACCGGGCCGTTGCGGGTGGCGGTGAGCTGCGCGGGCATCGCACCCGCCGCCCGCACGCTCGGCCTCGACGGCCGCCCGCACGACCTGGAGACCTTCGAGCGGGCGCTGGCGGTCAACCTGGTCGGCACCTTCAACGTGATGCGCCTGGCCGCCGCCGCGATGGCCGCGACCGAGCCGCTACAGGACGGCGAGCGGGGCGTGGTCGTCAACACCTCCTCCGCCGCCGCCGAGGACGGCCAGGCCGGTCAGACCGCCTACGCCGCCTCCAAGGGCGCGGTCGCCGCGCTGACCCTGCCGGCCGCCCGCGACCTGGCCTCGGTCGGCGTACGGGTGTGCGCGCTCTCCCCCGGCCTGTTCGACACCCCGCTGTTCGGGGCGATCCCGCCGGAGTTCCGGCGCCCGCTGGTACGGCAGATCGTCTTCCCGCCCCGGCTGGGAACGCCGCGGGAGTTCGCCCGCGCGGTCCGGGCGGTGTGCGAGCTGGGCTACCTCAACGCGACGGTCGTCCGCCTGGACGGCGGCCTGCGCCTGCCGAACACGTGACCGGTTCGTGGAACCCGTGAACGCGGTGCAAATCGTGAACGCCCGGACGTCTCGCCGGCGGGATGCGGGGTAGCGTTCCCGTACGTTTCCAAGGTCACCGATCGAGGGAGAGGGAGAAATGCTCAACCCACCCGACGGAATGCCGAGAATCACCCCCGTCCTCTTCTACGCCGACCTCGAAAAAGCCATCGAATGGCTCATCGAGGCGTTCGGATTCGAAAAGCGGAAGGTGCTGAACGACGACGACGGCTCCATCGTGCACGCCGAGCTGTCGTTCGGCGAGGGGGTTGTGCAGCTCGCCGGGACGGGTGACGGCCGCAGGCACGAGCCGCGGGGCCAGGGCGAGCCGCACCAGAGCCTGTACGTGTTCGTCGACGACGTGGACGAGCACCACGAGCGTGCGAGGAAGGCCGGGGCGGTGATCCGCGACGAGCCGGGCACCCGCTTCTACGGCGACCGCAACTACACCGCCGAGGACCTGGAGGGCCACCACTGGGTCTTCGCCCGCCGGATCGAGGAGATCCCGTACGACGAGATCGACACCCCGTGAGCGCCGTAGAGCAGGTCAGAGAGCTGTACGAGCGCTACCCCTGCCCCTCCCTGACCGTCGGCGACGACCTGATCCTGGACCTGGCGCTCGGCATCGGCATGGTCGCCAGGGACAAGACCCTGGCCGGCAAACGGGTGCTGGACGCCGGCTGCGGCACCGGCCACCAGCTGCTCGGGCTCGCCTCGCAGTATCCGCGGGCGAGCTTCACCGGCATGGACCTGTCGCGGTCCTCGCTCGACGTGGCCGGGGAGCTGCGCGAGCGCAACGGGCTGGCCAACGTGGAGCTGGTACGCGGCGCCATCGGCGGGGACGGGTTCGAGGGGCCCTACGACCTCATCGTGATGACCGGGGTGCTGCACTGCCTCGACGACCCCCGCGCGGGCCTGGCCTGGCTGGCCGAGCGGCTCTCCCCCGGCGGCCTGATGTACCTGTGGCTCTTCCACAGCTTCGGCGAGCACCAGCGGCTGATCGACCGCGAGCTGGTACGGCTGCTCTCCGGCGGCGACACCGGCGAGGAGGGCCTGTCGGTGGTGCACCGGCTGGGCCTGGGCCGCTCCGCGGGCCGCTACGGCACGCACTCCTCGGCGACCGGCGACCCGCGCGACCAGGATGTGCTGGACGCCGACGCCTACCTGCACCCGGTGATGCGCACCCACCGCTTCGGCGACGCGGCCCGCCTGTTCGAGGGCCTGGACGGGATCGGCTGGGTCGCGCTGAACGGCGTCAACTGGGACGGCGGCGGCAAGATCCTGGACCTGGGCCGCCGCCACCCTACCTCCCCGGTCTTCCTGTCGGACGCCGACCTGTTCGACGACGAGGAGCTGCTGGCCCGCTACGCCGCCCTGCCCGCCGCCGAGCGGGCCGCGGTGATGGAACTGCGCCTGGCCCCGACCGGCTTCACCATCGTGGCCGGCGCCCCGGACGCCGAGGAACTCTGCGAGCCCAGGATCACGGGCAACATCCTGCTCAGGAACCACTAGTGCAACGTGCCTCATTGGAGGCGCAGATTCCTGCCGGCGCGGGACGCCGAAGGCGAGGGAAGGCCTCCCGACAACCTCGGGTTCTCCACCGCGCGTTCGCTATCCCCGTTGAGGAACGCAGCACCAGGCAGGCGACGCTGCAATACAGCCCGAGCCGAATGTGACGGCCCTTGCCGCCGGGGGCGCCTGTCGATCACAGCGGCCCGCCGGTAGAGGTCGGCAGGAGACGGCCGGGCCTCAGAAGGAGCTCACCGGGTGGTCCGGCTCGAGCGGCCGCCCGGTCTCGGGGTCCAGGACGACCACTTGCCCGCCCCAGAACGCCCGATCATCGCCCGGCCGGTCGTCCAGTCGCACGTGCGAGGGATCGGCCCAGGTCACCATGGGCAGGCCGTCAGCGTGTTCGGAGCTGAAGCGCTCCACCAAGGTCCACTCACGCGTCAGCAGGCCGTCGTTCTTGCGGACCACGAGCGCCCAGTCGGGGATGATCCAGTCGTCGTACAGGACACGCACTTCCAGCCCACTGCCGGTCGGGCCGGGGATCTGGGCATACACCTGCCAGCCGTTCACATAGGTGACCACCCCCATCGTCGTCCAGATCATCCCAAGCGCGATGACGGGCCCGCGGAGCCCTCCTCCGAAAACGAGCGCCCCGGAGACGATGATCAGGCTCGCGGCCAGGGTACCCAGCAGGACCGGCCGGTCGAGGATCGTGTAGTGCCCGACGGCGCCGACCAGGGCGCCCGCCACCGCGAGAACCGCCAGGACGAAGAGGACACCGGCAGCCCGTGTGCGTGAATCCGAACTCATGGCGGCACGCTAAGGACCGGGTCTTGCAGCTCACTGGGAAACGATTCAGCGGATACGTGATCCTTTCACTGGTGATCATCTCTTTTCGACTCGGCCTCCGGGCCGGCTCACGTCAACGCGAGTTATAGCCCAGGTGCGGGGATGCCCCATCCGGCAGCACGCTGAAGCGCCGGGACCCACCGGCGCTGACGCGACGACCCACACCAGGGCCCTCGTCGTCGCGGTCAGTTTTTGGAGGTGCGGTTCTTAACGGCACCCCATACCGCCGCGCTGCTGTCCGCCGGCTCTCCGGATTCTTCCGGCTCCCCGGATTCCTCGGCGGGATGAGGCGGCGAACCGGGCGGTGCGCCGCGGGCAGTGAATCGCAAGAGGGTTCCAAGTCGTCTCGCGTATCACTGGTGACGGATCACTCGAGCCGAGAAGAACCCGCGCCGGGAAGCACAGGAAACAGGAAAGAGGAGAGACGATGCGCAGGATCGTCCGTGGAGCGCTGCTGGCCACCGCGCTCGTGCTGGGACTGCCCACCGCGGCGAGCGCGACGGCCCAGGGCGACTTCTATCTGGGGACGGTCAGATCCGGCTCCGGGCATTCCGGGTACGCCAAGGCGCAACTGTGGGTCACCGGCTTCAACCAGAGCCACTTCACCGCGTACGGCAAGATCTACGACCGAGACCGCCACCCCGGTCACTGCGCCTGGGTTCGCGCCAGGTTCCACTACCAGAAGGGCGGGCCGTCCTGGTCACCGGCGCTCTGGTCCTGCGCCCCCTCCGGGTCCAAGGGCTACCTTTTCAAGACCAAGGGCCAGGTCAAGTGGATCGACCTCAAGGTCTGTGTCTACCAGCCGAAGCGGAACGCGCTCTCGCACTGCCGGGTCGAGACCATCAGGGACGAGGACCTCGCGAACTGACCCGCGGGACGGTGCCCGGGACCCGGCCGGTCGGCCAGGCCCCGGGCACCGCCTCACGGCCTGGGCCACGAACGCCGGCAGGATCGGGAACTTGCGCTCCTTGCGCGCGCTGCCGGGATCACACCCGCTGGGCGTGCACGACGGCTCCGCGGTCGAGATCCATGCCAAGCGGAAAACGAGCACGGCGGGTGGTCATCGACCGCCCGCCGTACTCCGTCAGTGGATCGTCATCCGATCAGAGCCGCTGCCACAGGGCGGGAACGTTCGGCGGCTCCCAGCCGGGCAGTGAGGTGTGACCCTGCAGGCATCGGTAGCCGACGCCGTTGTAGGTCACGGTGTCCCCCACCGCGTACAGGGTCCAGGTCTGCCAGGTGCTGCCGCCCTGCCCACCGCTGACGGTGAGACTGAAGGTGGCCGAGCGGTCGGCGCTCGTGCCGTCCGCGTTGAGGTTGATCGTGTAGGTCCCCGCGGGGGTGCTCGCCGAGGTGGCGATCGTGACCGCGGAGGACTGGCCGGAGTTGATGTTCGCCGGGCTGAAGGACGCGGTCGCGCCGGAGGGCAGGCCGGAGGCGCTCAGCGCGACGGCCTGCGCGTTACCGGAGGTCACCTGGGTGCTGAGCGTCGCGCTTGCCGACTGGCCGGGCTGGACCGAGGCCGAGGACGGGCTCACCGAGACCGAGTAGTCGTTGGCCGGAGGAGGGGTGTCCCCCACGGCGAGCTTCCACAGGGCGTTGGCGGCGGCGTCCGCGTTGCGGTCCAGCGCGGTGGTGTTGATGTTGGAGGTGGTGTCGCAGGCGGAGTGGTAGCAGCGGTCGAAGGCCTGGCCCGCGGTGCCGCCCCACTTGGCGGCCTGAGCCGACGTCTTGACCGTCTCGGCGCCGGTGAAGACACCGCCCACCTTGACGCCCGCGTTCTTGAACGGGGTGTGGTCACTGCGGCCGTCACCCGCGGTCTCGATCTCGGTCGGGACGTTGAGCGTGGCGTAGTAGTCCTTGAAGATCTTCTCGATGGCCGGGTTGTCGTCGTAGACGAAGTAGCCCGGGTTCGGCGAGGCGGTCATGTCGAAGTTGAGGTAGGTGTCGACCCCGCTCGCGCCGCCGTTCTGGACGTAGTGAGTCGAGCCGCGCAGGCCGAGCTCCTCGGCGCCCCACCAGGCGAAGCGGACGTGCTTGGTCAGCGTGGGGTTGCGGTTGGCCAGCGTCAGCGCGACCTCCAGCAGGGTCGCCGAGCCCGAGCCGTTGTCGTTGATACCGGGACCGGCCGTGACGCTGTCCAGGTGGCTGCCCAGCATGACCGTCGGACCGGTGGGACCGGCCGGCCAGTTGGCGATCAGGTTGGAGTGGGTCTGGCCGTTGTAGGTGAAGTTCTGCACCGTCGTGCTGTAGCCGGCCGCGTCGAGCCTGCCCTTGATGTAGTTCAGCGAGGCGGTGTAGCCGGAGGTGGCCGAGGCCCGGTTGCCGCCGTTGCCGGAGGCGATGGACTGCAGCTGGTTCAGGTGCGCCGTCACGTTGGCCACCGGGATGTCCGGGCTGGTCGGGTCGGGCGGGTTGCCGCCGGTGACGGTCAGGGAGTAGCTCGCCGTCCGGTCCACGTCGGCGCCGTCGGCGGTGACCGTCACCGAGGAGGTGCCACTGGGCGTGCTCCCCGAGGTGGTCAGCGTCAGCGTCGAGGTCTGGCCCGCCGTGATGGTGGCCGGGCTGAAGGACGCGGTCGCGCCGGAGGGCAGGCCGGAGGCCCGCAGCGTGATGGACTGGGCGCTGCCGCCGGTCACCGTGGTCCCCACGGTGGCGGTGGTGGACTGGCCGGCCTGCACACTGCCCGAGGTCGGGCTGAGAGAGACCGAGAAGTCGTTGCCGGGCGGGTTCACCGTGCAGGTCGCCTCACCGCTCTGCGCCGGGACGTTGACGGCGGCCCACGCGGCCTTGGTCGCGTTGACCTCGACGCAGCTGTTCGGGAAGAGCTGCTTGGCCGCGGCCACGGTGGTCAGGCGCGCCTTGGCGTGCGTCCACGGAATGGTCTTGCTGTTCAGGCCGCCCATGAAGATCTGACCGGCCTTCTGGATGCCGATGCCGGTCAGGCCGGCCGGTCCGGAGCAGACGGTGCTGGCGGGCTTGCCGGGCGGGTTGGTGCCCTCGGCGAGCAGGTAGAACCAGTGGTTCTGCGGTCCGGCCGCCGCGTGCACCTCGGTGTTGGGGATCGAGGAGCTGTAGCAGTTGGGGTCGCCGAGCGCGCCGGGGTTGTACATGTTGCGGATCGGGCCCTGGCCGACCAGGTTGACCTCCTCGCCGACCAGGTAGTCCGGCGGGTCGGAGGCGTTGGCGGCGAAGTGCTCGGTCAGCGCGCCGAAGATGTCGCCGGTCGACTCGTTCAGGCCGCCGGCCTCGTTGCCGCTGCCCGCCCCGCCGGAGCCGGAGAACTGGAAGATCGCGTGGCCGTACTCGTGGCCGACCACGTCCATCGGGGTGGCCTGCTGGTTGTTGGCCTGGTTGTGCCCGAAGTTGGTGTAGGACCCGTTCCAGTAGGCGTTGACCTCGTTCAGGCCGACGCGGGCCGGGAACGCGCCGCCGGAGCCGTTGAACCCGTTACGGCCCAGCCAGTCGCGCAGCATGTCCCATTCCTTCTGCGCCGCGTACAGGGCGTCGACGCAGGCGGTCTCCAGGTTGGTGCCCGAGCCGTTGCCCCAGGCGTCGTCGGTCCCGGTGTAGGCGGTGCCGCCCTGTCCGCCGCAGCGCAGGCCGGGGCGGGTGGTGTCGGTCATCGAGTACGAACTGCCGGAACCCGAGGTCTGGATGGTCAGCGGGTTGCCGTTGTAGAAGCCGTTGCCGGTGCCGGCGCGGACGTCGTCGTAGGAGTCCACGACCGTTCCGTCGAGGGCGTCCACGAAGACGTGCAGGACGCTCGGGGCCTCCTTGGTGGCGCCGGTGACGACCACCTCCCACGCCAGCCTGGGCTGCTTTCCGGCCGCGTGCACGACCAGCCGGGGGGTGCTCACGCTCTCCACGGTGGGCAGCTTGCCGCGGGCGGTGACGGCCGCGGCGGCGGCGTCGATCTTGCCCTTGACACCTATCTCGATCCTGGCGCGCTGACCCGAGGCCACGGACCCGACCTCCTGGCCCGTCCTGTCGGTGGTGACGATCACGTCACCGCCGTAGACGGGCAGCCCGCGATGGGTGCGGGAGTAGGTCAGGTACTGCAGGCCGCGGGTTCCCACGATGGTGTTCGTGAGCGTGAACTCGTCCTCCGCCGTCTTGAACAGGGCGTCGGACCTGGCGGCGAGGGCGCCGCCGGCGCTGGAGACCGCGCGCCTGCGGGATTCGGGATCCGGCGGCGCGAACGCCGGCGGATCTGCGGACATGGTGCGGTCGGCGATGCCCGCGGGGGCTGTGGCGGCGCCGGCGGCGCTCACCACTGAGGTCGTGGTCATGGCGACGGCGGCCAGTACGGCGACCGCGCCCAGCTTGACCTTGGGATTCACGCGGGGTGACTCCTCTCGGTGTCCCTTGGGGGGTTGGAGGGATGCAAGGAGCCCTGACGTTTTGGGCTGGACCAAAGCTGACACCGTGAGCGCGGGACGAGTACCCTACGAAATTGCATAACTTCGCGATATAGGTGGCTAAACAGGTGTAGAAAGCGGCACATGGCGCCTCAGCCATGACGCGTAGACGGGGGCGCGCCGCACCTCGGCCCAGTAGGTTTTGGTGACGGCCCGGACCAGTTCGTGCCCATAGCGGGCGACCGGCCCGTGCTCGGTCCACCCGATCATGTGCCGGAAGCGCAGCGGGGTCCCGGCGAGCGGCCGGATGGTGATCCCCGGGTGGCCCTTGCTGGTCGCCTGGAACATGCCGACGCACCGGCCCGAGGAGATGAGGTCGATGGCGAGGCTGAGGTCGGCGGAGTAGCCGACCTTCGGGGTGAAGCCCTGCTGGGCGCAGGCGGACCAGAAGTGCTCGCGATGTCCCGCCTCGGCCAGCGCGTGCATGACCCAGTCCTCGCCGGCGAGATCACGCAGCTCGATCTCCTCCTGCCGGGCGAGCAGGTGGGAGGCGGCCACCCCGACGAAGATCGGCTCGACGGCCACGCCCGCGTAGACCACTCCCGGGGGCGGGAGGAGCTCGTGTCCCGGATAGTCGCCGAGGGTGGCGAGCTCCAGGCGCTCGGACTCCAGGAGTCCGGGCAGCAGGTCCATCGCCTCCTCGGTGCGGACGGTGATGTCGGCACCGTCCAGCAATTCATTAAGGCATCCAATGACATTTATCGCTAAATGGCTGGACATACAGCCCAGGCGAATTCTGATCTTCTCCGGGGGCTGCTCGGCGTAGCGCATGCCGTCCCGCCGCAACTCGTCGAATGCCGGCAGCAGCGACCGCGCCCTGATCAGCACCCACGCGCCGAGATCGGTGGGCCGCGCCCCCTCCCGGCCTCGCTCGAACAGCGGTCCGCCGAACATCCGCTCGATGCGTCGCAACTGCGTGGCGAGCGCGGGCTGCGACATCTTGAGTGCGACGGCCGCTTTGGAAATGCTGCCCGAATCGGCGATCGCACAGATTGCTCGTAGGTGACGCACCTCTAGGTCCACGCCGGGAGTTTAATAGTAAAGAATCTTTCCGGTAAGACCCAAGTTTCGGGGAGACGGGTCCATGAGGTTCCCCCCGAGGTGAGGACACCCTTGACAATGGATCTTGTTCCATGGAGGGGAGTCTTCGGGTGACACGACCGTCGAAGTTCGGCGATGAGTTCAAGCGAGACGCGGTGAGGCTGGTCCGGACGACGGGACGGACCTGTGCCGATGTGGCGTGGGAACTCGGGATGAACCGCGAGACCTTGCGTACCTGGGTGCGAGAGGCCGAGAGCGAGGACGGCGAGTCGGGCGTGGGCCTGGCCACCGTCATCGACATCGGATCACGCCGGCTGATCGGCTGGTCGATCGCCGGCCATCTGCGTACCGAGCTGATCAGCGACGCCCTGACGGCGGCGGTGCGGGCCCGCGGCGGCCACACCACCGGTGTGATCTTCCATGCCGACCGCGGCTGTCAGTACACCTCGGCCGGCTTCGCCGCGCTGTGCGCCGCCAACGGCATCCGCCGATCGAGCGGAAGGGCCGGAACATGCCTGGACAACGCGCTCGCCGAGGCGTTCAACGCCACCCTCAAGCGTGAGCTGCTGCACGGCAAGGGCAAGCGTCGCTGGAGCGACGAGGCCGAAGCCCACACGGAGATCTTCCGCTGGATCGCTCGCTACAACCACCGCCGGCGGCACTCAGCGATCGGGAACCTACCTCCGGCCGTGTATGAAGATCGGCTTGCTGGGATGACCGCACTGGCTGCATGAAACCGGGTGTCCACACCCCCGGGGGAACGCCAGTGCGTGCTTGGACGATCAGGAAAACAACCCAGTCGCTGCCGCCGGGGCCACGCCGGCCAAGGGAGCCACTCCCTCGTAGGGATGCCGCCCATACCCGGCGGGGGCGCGCCACCGCCCCGGCTCTCGGCCTCGCGCTGACCGTGCTCGGCGCGCTCGGGCTGGCCGCCGCGCGCAGCCGCGTGTGGCACTTCGTGCTGTTCGTCGTGGTGCTGAGCCTGGGCTGAGGGCTGGTGATGGCGTCGCTGCCGCGCCTGGTCAACGGCGCGGTCCCGCCCGAGCACACGGCGGGAGCCAACGGGGTCAATACCGTCGCCCGTACGGTCGGCGGTGCCGGGGCAGCCAGGTGGCGGCGGCCGGAGTCGCGACGGCGGGACGGAGCACGCGCCGGCCGGGGCCGCACGGCTGCCCTGACCCCGGCCGTACGCGGAGGGGAGGCGGGTCAGAACCAGCGCGGGAGAGGCGGGAGCCGCCCGGCGTCGCTCGCGAGCCTGCGCGCCCCGCGCCCGATGAGCCACCGGACCACGTCGGGCAGCGCGCCGGAGACGACGGGGCCGCCGTCGCCGAGGACGACCGGTTCCCGGCCGGTCACGGCGAGGGTGAGATCGACCGTCTCCCCGCGCCGCCGCCACGCGCGCGACACGTCGTCCAGCAGCTCCGTGAGCAGGTCGGAAGGGAAGTCCCGCATGTCGGCGCCGCCGTCCAGGTCCACCGCGTGCACCCAGAGCTCTCGGACGCGCATCCAGGCGGTCTCGCGCGCGGGCACCGTCCGTCCCTGCGCGGTGCGCACCGCGGCGTCCCAGCCGGCGGCCGGGAGGTCGCGCCACTCCGCGTCGAGATGCGCCGCGGTGTGCGCGAACAGGCTCCGCAGCGCGTGCGCCGGCAGTGTGGCGCCCGTCTGGATCTCGGCGTCGCGGTGCTGAGGGGACGGGTACATCGGCGTCTCGACCCCGGTGCGGGCCCACTCCACGAGCCGGCCCAGCGCCCTCGCGTTGTAGCCGACGTGCGCGACGACGTGCCGGCGGGACCATCCGGGGAGCAGGCTCGGCGCGTCCAGCTCGGCGTCGGTCAGCGCGTCGAGCGCGCGCGCGAAGAAGGCGTAGCCGCGCCGCGCCCAGGTCAGCTCCCTGTCCGGAGCGCCGGAGCCGCCGGATGGCGCGCTCATCCCGGCACCGCCTCGCCCGCCGGGTCGGCGACGGTGACGTTGCGCAGCTCGCCGACGCCGTCCACGGATGTGCTTACGGTCTGGCCGGCACTGAGGTAGCGGCCGGGGGTACGGGCGTGGCCCACGCCCCCCGGCGTGCCGGTGGCGATGACGTCGCCCGGTTGGAGGGTGATGATCGTGGAGATGTAGCGCACCAGCTCGACGGGGCCGAAGACCAGGTCGTCGATGGGAGCGCGCTGCACCTCCTCGCCGTCGACGCGGGTGACGAGCGCCGCCCCGGCGGGAATCTCGTCGGCGGTGGCGAGGACCGGACCGAACGGGGTGCTGTCCTCCCACGTCTTGCCCTGCAGCCATTGCGGAGTGCGGTACTGGTAGTCCCGCATGGTGATGTCGTTGAGCACGGCGTAGCCAGCGATGGCCGCCGCCGCGTCCTCGGCGGAGGCGCGCCGCACCGGCCGCCCGATGATCAGGGCCAGCTCGCCCTCCCAGTCGACCTGGCGCGACTCCGCCGGAAGCCGGATCTCGTCGCGGGCGCCGACGAGGGCCTCGGGATACTTGGCGAACAGCGTCGGATACTCGGGCAGCTCGCGGCCCATCTCCAGGATGTGGGTGCGATAGTTCAGGCCGACGCACACGATCTTGCCGGGACGGGGTACCACCGGCGCGAGGTCGGCGGCGGCGAAGTCGTGCCGCGTGCCGTCGGCCGCGGCGGCCGCCTCCAGTGCGCCGGCGCGCAGCAGCTCCCCGACGTCGGTGAACCCCGTCTCCACGGCGGTCGTTCCGTCCACACGGACGGCGGCGGTGGTGTCGCCGAGGCGGATGGTGGCGAGTCTCATCGTCGCTCTCCCTCGCTGTGCACGCGGTCGAAGTGGAGACGCTCCATGATCGGAGCGTCCGAGAATCGGAACAGGTCGAACCGGGTCCGCGCCCGCAGGGACCACGGCACCCAGGAGGGGACCACGACCAGGTCGCCCGTGGCG
Source organism: Streptosporangium sp. NPDC001681 (assembly GCF_040298085.1). Lineage (NCBI taxonomy): Bacteria > Bacillati > Actinomycetota > Actinomycetes > Streptosporangiales > Streptosporangiaceae > Streptosporangium > Streptosporangium sp. NPDC001681. The sequence continues at coordinate 30,888 of NZ_JBEOZN010000005.1, forward strand.
AGGTCGTGCTCGACGCCCGCCAGGACCACCTGGCCCTCGCCCTCGAACACCTGGAACACGCTGGAGCCGACCTCGCGGAGGGTGCCCGTCTCCGTGCCGGGCCGCAGCCTGTGGAACTCCGCCCTGATGGTGGGCATGACGTCCCCGCCGGTGGTGGGGTTGACGTAGCGGACGGCGGCGTGGCCCGGCTCGACCGTCACCGGCCGGCTCTCGTCTTCCAGCAGGAGCTGCTCGCTCAGCGCCGCGTCGGTGTGCTCCCACCGGTACGCGGCGATCGGAGAGGAGGCCGTCCGCCGCAGGCCGGACAGCGGGCGCAGCCCGGGGTGGCACCACAGCCGTTCGCTGCGGGAGCGGTCGGGGGTGGCGTAGTCGGTGACCCGGTCCGCGCCGAACTCGAAGAAGCCGGCGTCGGCGTAGTGGGTGAACGGGATGTCCAGGCCGTCGATCCACGCCATCGGCCGGTCGGTCTGGTTGTGGTGGCCGTGGAAGTGCCATCCCGGCGTCAGTAGGAAGTCGCCGCGCGACATGCGGACCGGGTCGCCGTCCACGACGGTCCAGACCCCTGACCCCTCGACGACGAAGCGGAACGCGTTCTGCGTGTGCCGGTGCTCGGGCGCCGTCTCCTTCGGGCCCAGGTACTGGATGGCGGCCCACAGCGTGGGGCTGACGTACGGGCGGCCGGGAAGGCCCGGGTTGGCGAGCGCGATCGCCCGGCGCTCGCCTCCGCGCCCCACCGGCACCAGCTCTCCCGCTGCCTGCGCCAGCGGGTACAGCGTGGACCAGCGCCAGACGTGCGGCACGGCCTTGGGCCGGGGGTGCGGCGGCATGAGGTCGTCGATCTGGGTCCACAACGGCATGAGGTGCTCGGCTTCGAACCGCCGGTACAGCCGGCTGAGCTCCGGGTCCTCGTCTCGGGTCGTCTGGTCGGCGACCGGTCCGTGATCGACGGGCTGGTCGTGAGTGGTCATCGTCGGGCCTCCTGGCTGAAACGCTCGGCTGGCACGGGTACCCGGGTGCCGCGGGGAGCCGCGTCCTCGATGCGCGCGGCGGCTCCGTCTTCCAGGACCGTAGCGAAGGTATTCCGCAAAGCGCAAAGGTGTCCTACTATCTTTCTGTGCAGCAGAATGATCCGCCCTATCGCGTCGAGGCCGTGGACCGCGCGCTGACCCTGCTGACGCTCCTGGCCGAGCGCGGCCGGCTGAGCGTGACCGAGGCGGGGCGGAAGCTGGGCGTCGCGCCGTCCACGGCCCATCGCCTGCTCTCCACGCTGTGCCACCGGGAGTTCGCCATCCAGGGCGACAGGCGGATGTACCTGCCGGGCCCCGCTCTGCTCCGGTTGCGCACCGGGGACGTGCCGGCCCTGCCCGACCGGATGCGCCCCTTCCTCCAGACGCTCTTCGACGCGGTGGGCGAGACGGTCCACCTCATGGTGCGGATCGGCTCCGAGGTGCTCTTCGTGGACGGGATCGAAAGCACCAGGTCGCTGCGCGTGGGGCTGCGGGTAGAGGCGCGGATGCCCGCGTACCGCACCTCAGGAGGCAAAGCGATGCTCGCCGACCTCGAACCGGGCGAGGTCGACGCCCTGCACGCGGACGGGCTCGCCCCCGCCGCGGATGAGAAGGTCCCCGACCTGGCCGCCCTGCGTCGCGAGCTGGAGGCCGTCCGCCGCGATCACTTCGGATGCAACTACGACGAGAGCGAGCCCGGGGTGACCGCGATCGGCGCCTCGGTCGGCGTCATCGACGGCAACCACGCCGCACTCGTGGTCGCGCTGCCCACGGCGCGCGTCGCGAGCGGCGGCCTGGAGACGGTGGCCGCGGAGCTCCTGCGGATCTGCGACCGGGTCCGCCATGAGGTCGGCCGCGCGGGCGCGGAACGCCGGGAGCAGTCGTCGCCGTGGCACGCGGGCGGCGCCCGGTGAATACTCTGGAGAACGCTCACCCCACACGTAGGAAAACGCTGGTCAGCGTGGGAGGTCCCCCATGCCCGTGTCCCGCTCGACAGCCTCCGAGGAGCCCCTCCGGCAGCATGGCCGGCTCCGCACCGACGACGTTGCCCTCGCCCAGCAGGTCGTCGCCGAAGTCTACGAACCGCACACGCTGGAGCCGGTGAACGGCGCCGCCCTGGACGCGCGGCTCAACGCGGTCCAGAACGGCGGGCTGACCCTCGGCTACCTCACCTACGGCAGCGAGGTGCGGATCACCCTCCCGCCGAGCGATCGCTGGTACCACATCAACATCACCCTCGCCGGCGACAGCCGGGTCACCCGTGAGGGCGGGGAGAGGGGCACGACCACGGGGATGGGCGGCGCGGCCATCCTGCTGCCGCATCGCGCGCAGACCATCGACTGGGCCGCCGACACGGCGCAGTTCGCGTTGAAGATCCCGCGTGCCGACATCGAGGGCCACCTCGCCGCCCTGGTGCGCAAGCCGATCACCAAGCCCATCGAGTTCGACCTGGTGATGAACCTGCGCTCCAGCGCGGGCAGGGGGCTGCTGCGCTGCATCGAGTTCGTACGCGCCGAGTGGGACGAGGGCGGCATCCTCGCCCAGAACCCCGGGTCGCGCCGGCAGTTGGAGTCGATGATCCTGACGAACCTGCTGATGGCCGCCTCCGGGCCGCACCAGCAGTTGCTCCGGCAGACCGACAGCGCGCGGCCGGACGCGCTGCGCCGCGCGCTCGACTACATCCACGAGCACGCGCAGACCCTCCCGACGCTGACCGACCTGACCGAGGCGGCCGGGGTGAGCGCGCGGACGCTGCAGCTCCAGTTCCTGCACAACCTGGACTGCACCCCGTCGCACTACCTGCGGGACGTACGGCTGCGCGCGGCCCGGGAGGAGCTGCTGCACCCGCGCTCGGACACGGTGACGGTCGCCGACGTGGCCGCCGCGTGGGGCTTCTACAACCACGGCCGGTTCTCCTCGCTGTACCGGGCGATGTACGGCGAGTCGCCGTCGGAGACCCTGCGCAAAACGAGAGACGCCTGACGAACCGGGCCCGGGCGGGGACACGCGGCGTGCGCGCATCCTCACCCAGGCCCGGTTCGCCGGTTCCCGGCTCAGATGACCTGGACGATGTGCTTGTACTCCTGGAACTCCTCAAGCGCGCGGTCGCCGTTCAGCCGGCCGAGGCCGCTCTGCTTGTAGCCGCCCTCCTCGAACTGGTCGAGCACCACGGCCCACCCGTTCGTCCACACGGTCCCCGCGTCCAGGGCGTCGGCGACGCGTAGGCCGCGCGCGCCGTCGGCGGTCCACACCGACGCCGCGAGGCCATACTCGGTGGCGTTGGCCCTGCGCACGGCCTCCTCCTCCGTGGCGAAGGTCTCGAACGTGGCGACCGGGCCGAACAGCTCCTTCTGCACCAAGGGCGAGTCGGTGCCGGACACGCCGAACAGCGCCGGGCGGTAGTAGGCCCCGCGGGCGAGGCTCTCGTCCTCGGGCCGGCCGCCGGGCACGATGACCTCGGCGTCGCCGCGTGAGGCGTCGATCAGCTCCTCTAGCCGCCGCCTGCCGGCGAGGTCGATGAGCGGGCCCATCTGCGACCCCTCGGCGTCACCCGGGCCCACCCGCACCTGGGCGAGCGCCTCGGCGAGCCTGGCCCTGACCTCGTCCGCCACCGACTCCTGCACCAGGACCCGGCTCCCGGCCATGCAGAACTGGCCGCTGAACGTGGTGATCCCGGCCACGATCGTCGGCACGGCCGCGTCGAGATCCGCGTCGTCGAACACGATCATGGGGGTCTTGCCGCCCAGTTCGAGGGAGAGTCGCTTGAGCGTCGCCCCCGCGTCGGCCATGATCTGGCGGCCGATCGTCGTGCTGCCGGTGTAGCTCAGCGCGGCCACGTCGGGCGAGCTCACCAGCAGTTTGGCGCCGACGCTGCCCGACTCGTTGAACACGTTGAGCACACCGGGCGGCAGCGAGGGGCAGTCGGCCAGCAGCTCGGCGAGCCGCGTGTTGACCAGGGCGGTCTGCGCGGCCATCTTCATGACGACCGTGCAGCCCGCGGCCAGCGCGGGGGCGAACGAGCGGACGGCGAGGACCACAGGCGAGTTCCACGGCACGATCACGCCCGCGACGCCGACCGGCTCGGCCAGCAGCATCGAGTACACCCCGGGACGGGCCCGGCCGCCGCGGCCGGAGGAGGTGAGGGCCTGCGCCGCGTAGTAGCGCAGCTTCGACGGCGTCAGGCTGAGCTCGAAGTGGGCCTCCGGCAGGATCTTGCCGTTCTCGCGGGCGAGCAGCAGGGCGAGCTCGTCCGCGGCGGCCTCGATGCGGTCCGCCATCTCGTTGAGGACCCGGGCGCGCAACTGGCGGTCCGTCCGCCAGGGGTGGGTGGCGAAGGTGTGCTTCGCCACCCGGATCGCATCCCGCACCTGGGCCTCGTCCGCCTCGTAGTAGGCGCCGAGCGGCTCCCCGTCGGCGGGCGAGTGCGACACTCCGGTCGTGCTCGACGCCACCCATTCCCCGCCGACGTAGTTCCGGGCCGGGGCCGCCGCGTCGCGGACCGGCACGCGTTCTGTGACCTTACTCGTCATGGTTCCTTCTCCTTGCGTCGTCAGAGTCTCAGGGCTTTCCCGCGATCCCGCGCGGGCTACGGGGCCGGTACGGCGGCCGCGGCCGGGGGCGGCCCGCCGCGGCGGGCGGCCAGCGGAGCCGGGCCGAACGGCCGGCCGCCCAGGCGTTCGGCGAGCACCACCACCTCGTCGGCCAGCTCGGCCAGCTCGCCGAGGACGTCGGCCGGGACCTCCTCCGCGGCGAACACGCGGTCCACGAAGAAGGCGCCGTTGGGCGCGGTGAGGGCGCCGAACCAGGTGAGGATGTCGCGCAGGTGCCGCTCGGCCCCGAGGCAGTGGTGTGGAGCCGCCGCCACGGTGAGGACGGCCGTCGGCGTGGACCGCAGCGCCTCGACCGGCAGCGTGTCGAGCAGCAGCTTCAGCGTGCCGGTGATCGACCCGCGGAAGACCGGAGAGGCGATCACGACGGCGTCCGCGCCGGCGACCTTCTCCACGGCGTCCCCGGGCCACGTCGCCGTCACCAGGTCGATCGCCTCGGCCGGCGCGATCCGCTCCACCTCCCAGCCGGGATGGCGGTCGCGTACACCGGTCTCCAGCAGCCCGAGCGCGCGGGCCAGCTTGCCGGGAGGAGTCGGGCTCCCGTAGATCGTCACGAGTTTCACGTCGACACGGCCTCCTTCACGTCGTAGTCGACGAACTTTCCGCGGAAGAACAGCAGCGGGTGTTCGGCCTGGCCGACGCCCAGCTCGCCGACCGACGCCACGGCGATCGTATGGTCGCCCGCGTCGATCTCCTCGACCACGCGGCACTCCAGCCAGGCGAGTGTGCCGTCGATGAGGGGGAGCCCGGCCGGCGAGGGCCGCCAGCCGACTCCGGCGAACCGGTCGACGCCGGTCAGCGCGAAACGTCGGCCGATCTCCCGCTGCTCGGCGCCCAGCACGTTGATCGCCAGCCGGCCGGATCGCCTGATCCTCGGCCACGTGGTGGACGTCTTCTGCGGGCACAGCAACACCTGGGGCGGTTGCAGAGAGAGCGCGGAGAACGCCTGGCAGGTGAACCCGACGGGTTCGCCCCCGTCGAGCGCGGTGACCACGGTGACCCCGGTGCAGAAGCGGCCGAGGACGGTCTTGTACTGATGCGCATCGGTGCTGGTCGGCTCGTTCATGCCGCCCCGCCTCCCCGGTTTCCCGCCGCCTCAGTTCCGCAGCCCGGCCTCCTTCATCAGGGGCAGGATCCGCTCGCCGAAGTACTGCAGCTCCTCGACGTAGTCGAGGAAGCCGACCATCATGCCGTTGACGCCGGCCTTCGACAGCTCGACCATCTGCTCGACGACCTGCTCGGGCGTTCCGATCAGCGGATAGCCGCCGTAGCCGAGGATGAAGCGCTCCTGCAGGAGCTTGACCTTGTCGAACGACCCGCTCTCGGCGCCGAGGCCGCCGGACACCATTCGGGCGACCTCCCAGTCGCCCCTGTCGAGGATGTGGGAGAGGAAGGCCTTCGTCTCCTTCTCGGTGTCCCGGCAGATGATGTTGCCGTAGCCGAGGATCCCCATGTCCCGGCCGTGCCTGTGGGCGATGGAGCGGACCCGCGCCGCGGTGGCCCTGGCCTCCTCCGGGTCGGCGAAGGCGATGAAGTTGAAGTCGCACTCGCGCGCGCAGAACTCCAGCCCGGCCGGGGAGTTCCCCGCGTTGACCAGCACGGGGTACGGCTTCTGGATCGGCTTGGGGTCGGAGTAGGCGTCCTTGATCTCGAAGAACTCGCCGGCGAAGTCGACGGCGGCGTCCTCGGTCCACATGCGCTTGACGATCTCGATCCATTCGGAGCCGTACCGGTAGCGGGCGTCGTGCTCCCGCTGGGTGCCGCCGAACATCTCCATCTCGGCCTTGTACCAGCCCATGGTCATGTTCAGGCCGAAGCGGCCGTTGGAGATGTGGTCGACGGTGACCGACTCCTTCGCCGCGACGATGGGGTGCTTGGTCGGGACGTGCGTGGTGGAGAAGACCATGATGTTCTCGGTCGCCTGCGCCAGGCCCGCCGCCCAGGTGTGGGTCTCGAAGTTCGAGCCGTTGAAGTTGGTCTCCCCTCCCATCCCGCGGTACCTGGCGACCGGGAGCATCGCCTCGAAGCCGAGCCGGTCGGCGATCTGGGCGATCCGCTGGGTGTGCTGCCAGGTCAGCTCGTAGGACGTCTCGGCGTGGGTTGCCATCAGCCCGTGGCTGCAGTTCGCGCCGAAGATGCCCAGCTTCATGACGTTGTCGTTGAACATGGCGACGCCGCTGGCGCGGCGGGCCTCCAGCAGCTCCTCGTACGACGGCGCGGGGGCGGTGGCGGTGGTGTTCACGGTGATCTCCTGCATGATCGGCGAAGACGCCATCCGAGACGGCCTCGCAATCGGGTGTGGCGGCAATGTAGGCGCGCGCCCGGAGCGGCGACTATGCGCAAAACGCACGGCCGCGGGCCGCCAAACGAAGGCCGCATCGGCGCGGGCAGCCGAAAGCCGTGATCACATCTCGCGTGATCACGGCCCGTCCGCCGCCCCTGGGGTACTTAAACAGTGCGCGCCGCGGACGATCGCCGAGGTCGCCAGAGAGTTCGGCGTCCACGACACCACGCTCGGCAATTGGGTGAACACCTACAAGCGAACACGCGCGGAAGAAGAACCACACTCCCTCAGCGGCCCCGAGCGCGCCCGGCTGCGCGAACTTGAGCGAGAAAACTCCGAACTCCGCGAGAAGCTTTCCTTTCTGAAAAAAGCCGCAGCCTTCTTCGCGGCCGAGAACAATCGGTGACCGCGAAGTTCGAGTTGATCGACGCGGAGAAGGCCAACCATAAGATTGTGAAAATGTGCGACTGGCTGGAGGTGTCCCGCTCGGGGTGTTACGAGTGGCGCGACCGGCCCGCCTCGGCGACCGCGCAGCGTCGCGACCTGCTCCAGGACCTGATCGCGGGCATCTTCTACGAGCACGAGGAGGTGTACGGCTACCGGCGCGTCCACGCCGAGTTGCTGCGCCGCGGTGAGCACTGTTCGGCTGAGCTGGTGCGGGTGCTGATGCGCGAGCTGGGCCTGCTGCCGGCGCAGGTGCGGCCCTTCACGCCGAAGCTCACCGAGCAGGGCGCTTTCCGGGGCATCCCTGACCTGGTCAGACGCGATTTCACCGCCGTCCGGCCCGGCGTCAAGCTGGTGGGCGACATCACGTACATTCCGACCTGGGAGGGGTTTTGCTACCTGGCCACGGTGATCGACTGCTACAGCAAGGCCGTGGTGGGATGGGCGATGGCCGATCACTACCGCACCGAGTTGATCACCGAGGTGATCGAGAACGCGGTACAGACCTTCAGCATTAAAAAGGACGCGATCTTCCACTCCGATAGAGGGTCGAACTACACGTCCGATGAATTTGGCACCGTGCTGAAGAGGCTGGATATTCGGAGGTCCGTTGGCCGTACCGGCATATGTTACGATAACGCCATGGCCGAATCATTCTTTTCGGCGTTGAAGAACGAATGGCTGAAACGGTACGTTTCCACCAGTCGAGTGAAGGCTCGCCGAGCTGTGATTCGTTATATCGAGGGCTTCTACAATCGGCGCCGACTTCATTCATCTGTTGGTTACCGGACGCCGTTCGAAGTCCTCGACGAGTACACAGCGCTTCAGTCGGTTGCGTAGTTCGCAGCCGCAGATTCCGCTGTCCGAAATGATCTCAGCCCCTCAGTGTGAGGCGGTCTGCCTGCGCTGTCAACGGTCGCGGAGAAGGCGGCGCAGGCAGACCGCACGTGCTCAGGCGGCGAGTTCGCTGTGCAGTTGGTCGCGGAACTGGCGGACCATGATGCTGCTGCTGTACGGGTCCAACTCGTCGGCGAACTTCTGGAGACGCTCCACCGAGCGAGTAGAGTTCAGCGCCTTCGCCGCCGGGATCGAGGCCCGGGCGCAATCGATGGCCCGCTCCAGCTCGCCCATTCCCAGATATGCCCCGGCGGCGCTTACCTGGTTGATCTGGGCGGATCGGGGGAGGCGTCCACTGAACGCGGTCACTGCCGCCTCCGCACGAACCGCCGCCTTTCCATACTCGCCGAGAAGCCGCCAACAACTGCCTGCCTGAGCGCTCAGCTCCGCCGCGTCATACTCGGCGATCCATTCCGGATCGCGATCTGCAGGCCCCTGGGCAGAGGCACTTTCGGCCTCGGCCAGCAGTCGTTGGATCTGCTTCGCGCTGTGCTTGTCGTGGCTCTCGGCCGGATTGGTCCGCAAAGCCAGCGCCTTGGCCTCTCTGGTCAGCACCAGCGCCATCACACGCGGAGGTGCCTGCGCCCGGCGGGCGGTATCCGTCGCGGCTCGCGCGAGCCAGGCCGCCCAAGTGGCCTGCTCCAGATGAGTCGCCTGGTGGGTCATCATCGCCAGTACCCAGACGCCGGTGAGTGGGTCGTCTCCCGTCTTGGCCAACCGCAGCGCCTGACCGTAGTGCTGCTGCGCCTGACCGTGGAGGTTCATGTCGAAGGACGTCCAGCCCGCCATCAGGGCCATCCCTGCCGCCGCCGACATCAACGCCGATCCCACCCGGTCGTCACAGCGCCCCCGCAGCAGCGGCGTCACCGATTTATTCAGGTAGCCCGCGACCACAGGGCGGAGCAGGCCGGCTCCGAATTGGCCGTCCAGCCGACTGAACGTCCTGCGGGCCTCGTTGATCTGCTCCACATCGGCCATGCCCACCCTGGCATTGGTCCCCCGCTGCGCGACCGACACCGGCGGCACCCCGTAGTTCCAGGCCATCAGCCACTCCCCCAGCACCGCCGGAACGAAAGGCAGCGAAGCCAGCAGGTGGCGCCGGGTCTCATCCATCTCGTACCTCCACAGCAGCGCGGCCGACCTCACGGTAGCCGCGGTCGAGGTGTCGCCGTACTCCGTGATGGGCCACGAAGAGGTCTCCCCGAAGCTCCACCCGTCTATCCACCGCTCCACCTCGATCGGGCTCACCTCGAACAACTCCGCCAGCCGACGCCGCGAACCGGCCCGCACCCCCTGCCCTCCCCGCTCCCAGCGTGACCAGGTCGTCGAGGCCACCCCCGCCTTCTCCGCCGCCGCCTTCTGGCTCAGCCCCCGCTGCCGACGCGCCCTGGCCAACTCCAACCGAGGCGCCCCGTAGCCCTCGCCTTCCTTCTTCCCCACAACCCCTCCCCTTTGGGTAATCGAATGGCTACCTATTGTGATGCGCGAAGGACGCCACGCACCACCCCACCTCCGGAAACGACCACCAAACGACCACCTCCAGCAGCCCCTTCGACCTGCCGCTATTCGCCGAGAACGGCCGCGGCCAGCTACCGGCCCGGCTCCACGAGTGGACCGAACACCGCCCACCCGTGGAACGACGGACTCCAGCCGAGAACAGCCGAACACCCCTCCCCCAGCACTGGTCGACGAGTGCCGGATACAACACTCGGAGATGTTCCAAGAGCAGCGGAAACGTCCGGGCGGTGTGTGCTAAAAAGGCGCGTCGGCCCAGCTCATTGGGGATTGCCGAGAGATCGGCGAGCCCGGGTGAGCGGGCGGGCCAGAACGACAGACCGTGCCACGGCGCCCAGAGCCGGTCACCCGGAAAAAGAAAGACGGCCCCGAGTCGGTGCTACCAACACCGTCCCAGGGCCTTGATCAATTCACCCTGCAACACCAGGAGAAAGATCCGTGCTCGACTGTACCCGCGCGCCCGCGCCCGTATCAAACATCCTCTGCCGCCAGACGATCGTCTCCTCAGTCTCGGAGGGCGGGCGATGAGCATCCGGCAGGCAAAACCGCCCTGCGACCGGTTCACCCGGATATCCAACCTTTGGCTCCGTGACCTGCGGCTGTCGTGGAAGGCACGCGGCATGCTGGCCTGGCTGACCTCGCACGCGACCGGCTTCCGGGTCTCGGAGAAGACCATCGTCTGCGCCGCCCCGGACGGCCGGGACGCGGCCCGGACCGCCATCGGGGAACTGGAGGCGTACGGCTACCTGGTGCGCGAGCGCCAACGGGGCCGCGACGGCAGGCTCGGCGCCGTCACCTACATCATCTGCGACCCCTGGTCGCCGCAACTCACCGCCGACGAGCCCGCGCCGGAAAACCCATCGTTGGCCCCGACCAGCACGGACACCGTGAAACCCCAGGTCGCGGCCTACGCCGGGAAAACCAACGCAGGAAAACCCACCCGTATAAGAAGAGCAGCAAAGCAAGAAGACCAGAACCCCGAGAAGATCAGCGAAAACCCACCTCTTCTCGCCGTAGGCGAGCCTGCGGACCGTAAGAGGCCGGGCGCCGCGCCGACGCCTGCGGCGAATCCGGAAGAGTTGTCCCGGATGGCCGCCGAGCTGCTCGGCAGGCTGCCCGACCACTACCGCCGCGCCCCGGCCTGGCTACGCTCCCGGCTGCTGAAAAGGATCTCCGAGGCTCTTCCTCGGCACTCCTCGCCGGCCATCGCCGACTACTGCGCCAAGTTCGTCGGTGATCCGGCCTTCGGCGACTACGAGCATCTGCGCCGGTTCGACGACGTGCTCAGAAAGCTGGCCGCCGACATCGCCGACGGCACCGCCTGCCCCGGCTGCGGACACGACCCCCGGCATCCGTTCTGCGACGCGCAGGTGGGAGATACCGTCCCCCGGCCAAGCCCCGGGGCCCCCGCATCCGTTCCGCGAGGCGAAAGCGGCGGATACGCAGACCCCACCCGGTTGGGGCCTTCTGCCCCACCTGTCCTCGGAGCCCCTGGCAAGTGCGGAAGCGGAAGAACCCCTGGCGCCGAGTTGTCCGCTCCGAAGCGACTTATCCGAGAGACGAAAATTCAAAATTAACTAAAGGTAGCAAATCAATCATAAGTGGCCTATGCAATAATTTACATGGATGTCAACACTTGAAAAATTTGGTAGTCATAGTTCATGATCAACCAAGAGGGAGCAGAGAATGACAAGAAAAGAGGGCCTCCTCGTCGACCACCACAGGAAAGGCGAAAATGATTATCGGTAAATGGCGACTCATTATCGTCGCCACACTTTCCACCATCGTGACCACGATAGCTGTAACCGTGGCACCGGCATCAGTCATGGCCAACCCCTGGCCATTCGACGGATGGTACCCGGACAAGAGCACACACAGCTGGTGTTATCACAGCACGGCAGGGTCGACGCTCAGGAGCTACATCCCAGGGGCGATGAACTACCTATACAACTCCACCACCATACCCGGCATCCCTCAGCACGCTACATGCGATACACAGAATTCAAATCAAGACGGCGATCCTGCAACCGATGTCGTATGGAAACAAGGGAACCTGAACGGACAGTTCGGCACCGCCCCCTGCTTCGTAGAGACAGCGTCCAACAGCACTCACTGTGACCAGAGGCAGATCACCATAGGCGTTAACAATATTGAAAGCTCAGAGTATCCGCACCATCAATACATTAAGACAGTATGCCATGAACTAGGGCACACTGCGGGCTTCGATCATTATGCTGGATTCGCCAGCCCTCCCGCCATTCCACCAGGAGGCGTACTGGACTGTATGGTGAGCGGAAATGTCTCATACGCCGACGATCCCGCCGGTTCATGGACGTGGCAATACAACAGTCATCACCTCAGTCATGCGAACTCTTGGTGGCCCTAAAACAGAAAGGAGCCCGTCGATGAAGCGGCCTATCGCTTCTCTCACCCTTGTTTCGGCTCTTGCCCTGAGCGGGTGCACAGACGGTGAGACATTCGGCACCCCTGCTACGGCCCAGATTTCCCAAGGGAATCACAAAGCGCTCGACGTCTCGATTCTCCGGATCGCGGAATCCGACTTCCAGGCCCTGCCCTCACCGGAGGCGCTGGCGAAGGTCCAGCCGATCGTCGCCGCAGGCGTGGTCGACGGCTGGCAGGAAGGTCCGGCTCTGGCCACCTATCCAAACGGGCCGCTCGAACATCGTGTCATCCTCAGGATCAAGGTCACCCAACCCTTGAAAGGGATCAAAGAGAGGAAGACAGACAGCGATTCAATGATATTTGTTGAGCTGTTCCGAGGAGCCGTGATCCGAGACGATTCAAAGAAACCCGAGGAGTGGGTCCCCAAGAAGTCTATGGAAGACTTCGAGAAATCCATCCCCACCGGCACCAAGGCCATGGTGTTCGCAGCCGATCACATTCCCTACGAAGGGGAAGTCGTAAAGCCTGGAGCCGCCGTTTCCGCCGATGCGATTCTCACCACTCCTCCGCCCCAGGGCCTCGTATTCGAAGATCAGACACTTGTCCAGCAGAAAAGTTCGGGTGGCCAGACTCTCGTGGGCGGAATCGAACCGCTGGACGTCGCGGGCACTCGCTCGGGGTGGGCGGAGCCCAAAAGCATGGACGACCTGATCGCACGCCTCAAAGGCCATGGTTTTTCAGGGTGAGTTCAATGTGACACGATCTGTCCATTGAGCCGGACGGGCAGATGAACCGCCCACGTTGGTCCTGCTCATGCAAGCCGTCATGGCGAGCGATGACCCCGCTCGCCGTGACGGCTTCGATTTTTTGACCGGTGGCGTGCCCATGAAGGACTTCGCACAAGACGACGCGACCAGCGGCGAAGACATCGGCAGGAGCAGCGACCCCTTCCTGCCTATATGCGGAGCTGACGGGTCCGGACGCGCAGGTCGTACGGGAGGCCCACCGAACGGATGCGAAGTTCGCCATGACACCGAGGACCCCAAGAAACGACCAGGCGCCGACCATGGCGGCCACGATCTTTGGCCGTTGTACCAAACGAGGGCGGGACGGATTCCACCTCCCGCCCTCTGTCGTGTTCGCTACCGCTCACGGTCATCGGAAACGAACGGAGCGCGCTCATGCGGCCATTTGGTGGCATCCCCCTGGGCACTGACGGCCACCCCACCAAAGACCCGGCCTTCTCGGCGGACCACGGATACAGCGGTGGAGACCTCCGCGCGCTGGTGAAGGTTCTGCGGCCCGGCTCCGCCTCGCGCCGTGCCCGAGCCGTCGTCCGGGAGGTGCTCCAGGACTCGGGCCTGCCCGATGACGACATCGACTCCGCCGAACTCATCGTGGCCGAGCTGGCCGCCAACGCCGAAAAACACGCCCGCCCGCCGTTCGAACTACGGATCTACCACCTGGACGGCACCCCCACCTGGTGCGAGATCGTCGACGGCGACCCCGACCCGCACGAGATCGTCATCATCCTCAACCTGCTGAACTCGGTACAGGAGATTGGCCTGCCGCTACTCGCCGAGAACGGCCGCGGCTTGCTGCTGGCCCACCGGCTCTCACACGGTCACTGCCACGTCTACGCCACCACGACCTACACCACCGCCGCCCCCGGCAAGGCCGTCGCCTTCGCCCTGCCCACACCATCGGGCACCCGCCTGACCTTCCCACCCCTCCCCGACCTGGCCCGACTCCGCGAGTGGACCCAACACCACCCGACTCCAGCCGAGACCGGTTGAACACCGTTCGCTCTACGCGGCCCGCGCGCAGACAAGGGGCAACATCACCGGGCACCTGACCGTGCAGGCCCCAGGGAGACCGGTCGTCCCGGAGTGGGGGAAACGAGCAGATCGTCGAGGCCGGCTTCGGAGAAGGCGGCGTGCACGTCCGTCTGGCCCTCGGTGAAGTGGGTCCAGCCCTCGACATGGAGCGGCACGACCTGCCGGGCTTTCAGCAGGCGCGCGGCGATCACCATCTCGGTGGCGTTCAGGGTGAGCCGCTCGTCGATCATGGGCGTGCGGACGGCGCCGCCGAACAGCAGCGCGATGTCGACGACCGGGAACCGCCCGGCGATGAGCTCCACGTACTCCAGCGAGGCGTTGTCCCCGCTGATGTAGACGGTGGGCAGCCCGTCGCCGGTGAGCACGAAGCCGGTGACCTGGCCGACGATGGGCTCGCATCCCGGCGGGCCGTGCAGGGCGGGAACGGCGGTGACGCGCACCCGGCCGACGTCGTGGTGCTGCCAGAGGTGCATCGGGGTGACCCCGATGCGCGCGGCGGCCTCGGGCGTGCTCAGGGTCAGCGGCGCGGCGGACATCATCTGGCGGCCCAGCCTGTCCAGGTTGTCGGGGTGCTGGTCGTGGCTGAGCAGTACCAGGTCCACCCGGCCGACGTCGGCCGGGGAGAGTGCCGGGCCGATGGTCTTGGTGAGCGTGAGCGGCCCGACGGGGTGATCTCCCGGCGGATCGAAGGTCGGGTCGGTGAGGATGCGCAGCCCGCCGAGTTCCAGTAGGGCCGTCGGGCCGCCGATCACGGTGATGGTGGTCGTCATGAGCGGATCCGTTCGCTGCACGGTCGGGCATCGTCTGGATCATGCTAGCCCCGCATTCCGCACATGACCTCGATTTACCTGGAGTGATTACCCTCTGCACCGGATCAAATACCGGCCTGTAACGATGCGGCAGGTGCGGAAACCGGGACACGCGGGACGACCTTCCTGGCCGGAAGGTCGCCGGGATCCGGCGTGTCCCGGACACGCCGGACACACCGGACACGTGCGGCCCCGTGACCGGCGGTGGCCCCGGCTCCACCCGTACCGATGACGGTCGGGCCGCGCGCACCGGTCGGTCATGGCCGCCGCCCGGTGGCGACCATGACCTCCACCTTCACCGCATCGTGCTCGCGGCCCCGAAGACCGTCAGACGGGCAGTACCCGAAGGGCGGGATAGCGGGCCGAGTTCAGGTACAGCTTGTCGGTGCCGTGTTCCTTCTCCAGCTCCAGGACGAACCGATAGCGGTAGAGCCCCGGCCGGGCCTCGCTCATCACCGCCCCGGCCCAGTAGTAGTAGACGGCGGTGTACTGGTCGCGCATCCGGTCGGGAGCGCCGTAGATCTTGAGCTCGGTCATGATCCGGCGTTCGGCGACGTCGTCCTCGTCGCCCTTCTCGATGTCGAGGAAGACCAGGTTGTTGATCTTCGGCATCGGAGGCCAGGTGCCGTCCGGACGGCGGTGCATGTCGATCGGGCGGATGATCCAGTTGATCACCTGCCCCTGCTTGCAGATGGTCTCCAGGTGGTCGCTGCCCTGCCCGACCCCGCCGACGCTGTTGTCCATCATGTAGAGGCAGCCGTCCAGGGACTTCGTCGCGGCGGCCTTCTCCATGTCGACGAGGGTCACCACGTTCAGCTGGACGGAGTTGAGCTGGCCGCGATCGGCGAAGTCCGCAGCCGCGTATTCCTGGGTCATCGGCCTCCCTTTCCCTCGTTGACGGGACCGGCCAGGGCCGGCCGGGCGGTGGGGGTGAACGGCGTGCCGACGGTGCCGAGCAGGAACGAAAGCCGGTACGGGACCGGTTCGGTGAGGTCCTGCTTGACCTCGGCGGTCCAGAACACGATGTCGGTGCCGGGATACACCTTTCGCGTGGGCTCGGCGATCTGCGGGTCGATCTCGATGTCGGCGAGGGCCACGTAGGTCTCGCACTCCAGCGGGATCACGTTCCACAGCAGGGTGTCGCCCTTGCGTACCCGGCTGTGCAGCTCGGGGGTACCGAACCCGGTGGACCCTGCGGCCCCGTTGGTGTCATAGAAGTAGAGGTTGTCGTCCAGGTTCTCCGACGCCAGCGCGGCCACGGGGTCGACCACCGCAGTGATCGTCACGGGCCGGACGGGCCGGGCGGGCCGGCGTTCGGACTGTCTGTTCCTCGGGGGCATACGGCTCCTTCAGTCGAGAATGCTCCGGTTCGGACCAGGTCAGCCGGCGGCCGGGACGGGCGGGAGGGGGAGCACGCCCAGTCCGGAGCCGGTGAACCCGTTGCGCTTCGGATCGTTGATGATCTTGAGGCTGGACTCGCAGGTCAGGTCCACGGACTCCCAGACCAGCTCGTCGTCCTGCTCGACCAGCTCGTGCAGCTGGACGTGCACCGTGTACGGGTAGACCCCGGGCCGGCTCGTGTCCACGGTCGCGGCCCAGTACCAGCCGTCGTAGATCATGTCGGGTGACCCGTACTGGGCCGGGTACATGATCTTCTCGGTGACGGCCTGGCCGGTGATATCGGTGATCACCGGAGCCGGGTAGTTGTACGCGCCGGGGCTGCTCGTGGTCCTGCCGGTGACGTCCAGCAGCTTGGCCTCGGTGAGGCCGCGTCCGCCGCCCGACTTGCGGGCATGCCTGCCGACCCGCTGCTGCAGCCGCTTGAGATCGGCGCCGCTCACGCCGCCCTCGCCGCTGAGCGCGGCCAGCTCCTCCAGCGTGCGCCGGTCGTCGGCGCGTTCCTGCTCGGCCAGGTAGTTGCGCGGCACCGTCGGGGGGATCGCCCCCAGCGCCGCGGGCAACCAGTTCAGCACCTGCTCGGTCGCCTGCGACCCGTCGAGGAAATGGGTGCCGGGCACGATCGTCACCAGTTGCTCGGTGCCCACCCCGACTGAGCCGAGCAACTTCATGTTGTCGAACCAGTACGTGTTGCCGTCGAGCGACCGCGTCCGGAGCGCGTTCTCGACGTCGAAGAGCACGATGATCCCGTGTTGCTGGGCCATGAAACCGCCTTTCGCAGAACGTGGCTCACACGCGCAGCAGCGCGGGCGAGTCGATGTGCAGCACGCTGTTGGGTCCTTCGTGGAGCTTGAGGGAGAGCCGGTACCGGTACGGGACACCGGGCGTCATGTCGTAGGGCACAATGCCCTCCCACACCAGTAGGTCGTAATTCTCGTGCCCGTTGGAATCGGTGGCGTCGGCCCCCGCCCCTGGCACGGCGGCGGGTGCCGGAACGGTTCCGGGCTCCACCGGGTACGGCGGCACGGTCTGGTCGGCCGGGGGCAGGACGGTCGCACCGGACAGAAACTCGATGGCCTGGATCTCGACCGGAGTCTGCACGTCCACGTGGATGGGCGTCCACTGGACGACCTGTCCCGGGACCACCACCGTGACGAGGTCGGGGGTCCCCTGGTGCCGGCTCCCCGCCGAGCTGTCGTCGACCAGCGAGAGGTTGCCGTTGTGCAGCGTCCGGTCGGACAACGCCCCGACGGCGTCGACCATCACGACGATGCTGATCCTGTCTTTCATCGATCCTCCCTTGTCGGATGTCATTCGGGCGTACGGGCCACCAGGTGCTCAGCCCCGGTCCCTGACCAGTGGCGTCTTGCCGACGGTGGTCCGCTCGATCTGCGGTGAGGAGGGTGGCACGAACACCAGCCGGAACCCGTATCCGGTCTGCTCGATGGCCGCCGCGTTGGCCTCCCGGTCGTTGAAGAGCGACAGGGAGCTCGGCAGCGCCTGGGTGAACAGCTGCCGCGTCCCGCTCGGGCCGAGGGCGTGCTCGACGGCCGCGGCCGTGCCCTCGGCGTCGTCCACCGCCACCAGCAGGGTGAGGGTCCGGTCCTCACGGTGGTTGTGGAACTGGACCTCGTGCGCGACCAGGTCCAGGTCGACGCCGACCGTCGAGCACAGCCGCCCGCGCAGGGCCGCGTAGGCCAGCGTCGCCGAGTACTGGCTGTCGTTGAGGTGCAGCACGTCGGCGGTGCGCCCGGCGAACTCGAATCGCTCGGTGCGCAGCCCGGGACCGTTCAGGGCGGGGCGGCGGATCATCCGATCGCCGAGCTTGAGCCGGAGCAGCGGCGTCTCGTCGGCGTGCAGCCGGGTGACGACCAGCTCGCCCTCCTCGCCTTCGGCGACGGCACGGCCGTGCTCGTCCACGATCTCCACCAGGTGCAGCCCCGGCACGGCGGAGAGCGCCGGCGAGGTGTGGTCGAGCTGGAGCCCGACGCACTCGGCCTGGGTCGCGGCGAAGTAGCTGAGGATCGACACGTTGGGGAAGAACGCCCGCAGCTCGTCGCGCTTGCGCTGCGGCAGGGAGCCGCTGCCGTACATGGCGACCCGGAAGCTCTCCCTGGCGTGCGGGGGCAGGCCCGCGCCCAGCTCGGGCAGGAGCCCGATGCCGGCGGTGATGCCCATCAGCGCCTTGTGGCCGGGGTAGGAGAACATGTGCTCCAGTACCGGCGCGCTCACCGGTCCCGCGCCGATGTAGTTGACCCCCGGGACGTGGGACAGGACGCCGCCGACCATGGTCCCGCTGCTCCACATCTGGTAGTCGGCCAGGGTGGTGAACAGCCAGCGCGGCGCGGGGCCGCGCAGGTAGCGGCCGAGCTGGTAGGCGCCCATGAACGCCCCGGCGATGCGGTAGGTGTCGCGCAGCTCCCGCAGGGAGTACACGATCTCCAGGGGCATGCCGTCACCGGTGCCGCCGCTGGCCACCACCTCGAACCCGCCGTGGCCGAGCGGCACGACCATCCCGGCCCGTGCGCCCATGAACATGTCCCGCTGCACGGTCTTGTCCGAGAGAGGGATCCGCTCCCACTCGGACATGTCGGCGGGGGCGCCGCGGATCCCGAAGTAGTGCAGCCGTTCGCGCCACAGCGGGTTGAGCAGGGCGACGCCGACGAGCTGCTGAAGTCGGCGGAACACCAGCGCGTTCTGAAGGTCGAGCGGGGACTCGCAGTACGGGACTCCGGTGAGCCGCCCGCACTCCTCCAGCTTCCCCGCAAACGACGGCAGCCGGGTGACGTCGTCCACCGAGCGGGGCCGCAGCTCCTCCTCGGGGATCAGCCGTGCCGCCAGCTCCGTCGAGGCGGCGGTGTCCAAATCCGTCATGGTCATGAATGACTCCCATTCCGCTGGTCGTGCCGGGCCGCGGCGCTCGCGCGCAGCACCCGTTGCCCGATGTCCCTGATCTCGGCGATGAGCATGGCCAGGTGGTCGGCGTCGATCAGGTGGTTCATCACCACCACGCGCAGCGCCGCCACCCCGTCGATGTCGACCTTGGAGATGAAGAAGCGCCCGCCGCCCCGGATCCGGTTGCGGATCTCCAGCTGCAGCCGGTGCACGGTCGCCGGTTCCAGGCCGTCCGGCCGGTACCGGAAGCACAGGATGTTGGACTCCGGCTCGTGTGCCACGGCGAAGTCCGGCTCGGCGGCGAGCATCCGGTACGCCTGCCGGGCCACCGCGCACAGCCGGTCGATCCTCTGCGCGAACAGCGCCGGGCCGTAGACCGACCAGACCGTCCAGAGCGGCATGATCATCGGGCGTTTCGTGCACTCGAAGTTCTTGTCCGCGCTGTCATAGGCGCTGTAGACGTCCGGTTCCTCGTCGAAGACGTAGCTGGCGCGCTGCCGGAACGCACCGCGCGCCGTCGCGCCGTCGCGGTAGAAGAGCAGCGTGCACGGCGCCGGCATGAACAGCATCTTGTGTGCGTCCCAGGTCAGCGAGTCGGCCTGCTCGATGCCGCGCAGCCTGTCCCGGTGCCGGTCCGACAGCAGCAGGCTCGCCCCGTGCGCCCCGTCCACATGGAGCCAGAGACCATACCGGCGTGCCACGGCCGCGAGCTCCTCCAGCGGGTCGAAGGCGCCCATCGACGTGGTCCCGGCCGTGGCCACCAGGCAGAACGGTCGCAGACCGCGCCGGTGCGCCTCGTCCAGTACCGGGCCGGCCAGATCGGGGCGGATCCGCCCGGCCCGGTCGACCGGGAGCCGGACGATCTGCCGTTCCCCGATGCCGAGCACCCCGGCCGCCCGGGTCACGCTGTAGTGGGCCTCCTCGCTGACCGCGATGGCCGGGGGACCCGACATGCCGCCGGCGCCGCGCGTCCAGATCTGCGGGAAGGCGCGGTTGCGGGCGGCCAGCAGCGCGGTCAGGTTGGCCAGGGAGCCCCCCGAGGTCGTCACCATGGCGAACCGGTCGCGGTCCCAGCCGATGAATCGGTTGAGCTCCTCGGCCATGAGCCGCTCGGCGACGTTGGGGAGCTGCCCGGCCTCATAGAAGGAGGAGGGCTGGTTGACCACCGAGCCGACCAGGTCGATGAGGCTGGCCAGTGGCACCACACCGGAGAACTGCCGTCCCATGTAGCCGGGTGAGTAGACCGGGATGCCGGTCTCCGTGTACAGGTCGACGATCTGGTTCACCCGGTCGGCGTCGAAGTCGGCGATGCGCCGCCGTTCCGGGGTCATCAGTTCCCGCGCGGCCTTCAGCAGCACCGCCGGATCGAGGAGGTCGAGTCCCCGGACCGACCGGTCGCCCAGATATGTCGTCAGGCGGCTGACGATGTCCACGGCGCCGTCGTGGAAACGTTCGGGGTCGAAGGCCGCGGCGAGGCCCGGCATGGGTGACCGGTAGCCTTCGCCGGTCGTCGGCTCTGGAAAGGAACTCTGGACATCGGAAAGCGAACTCGTCACGGAGGAGACTCCAAACGATTCGGCGTCGAGAACGCCCACATGGTCGTTCCTGGACGAGAATTCGGGCATGGTGCATTGAATTCCCGGACGATCACATGAAGGTTCTCGCGAATAAATGCGTGATCTGCGGCGATGCGTCGAGCGAGAAAGAGATCCCCGGCATCCGGGGACACGAGGCGGCATTCGTGCCGCCGCTGGGCCGTTCCGGCAGATTGGAACGGTCCAACTTCAAGAGGGGATGTCGATCGGCGATGGTGGCAGATGGCACGAGAGGGCCTCATTGCCCCCTGTTCACGCCCTGTTCAAGCAGTTCGAATCAGTCCGGCGACGATGTCGCCGACGATCAGGATCTGAAGAAGACCCGTCATGGACGAATCGCGATTAACTCGACCTGAGTTTCACCCTCCGTATACATTGGCGCGCCCGTCACGTAAGCGAGCTAATCATTGATGACAGAGGGGCGCAAGACCTCGAATGCAGGTGGAGTGACAGATTCCGGCCACAGTTACTTACGCATGGCGATTGAGATGGGGGATGTTCGGTGGGTCTCATCCGTTTTGGGGCTTATGAGTTTTTCTCACAAACCTGGAGTGAACTCAGAGTTCGAGGCCGCCCCAACGGGCGATCCCGCTAAAAGGACACCCTTATTGCATGTGGTTGTATTCTCCAAATTACAGTAGTAGAAGCCTCGATGGGGTGATATGTCGGTCTTTCCCGATGCTTCGGCACTAAAAGGGAAAACCTCTAACGTTTTCGGGCGGCGCCAGGCCCGCTGAGGCTCTGGACGGCATCACTGTGCCGTCCTGACAGAAAACGCCTGCTCACGCGGGAGGCGGCTCCGTATACCAGCCCAGGCACCCCAGCCGCTCGCTGGGCCGGACCTACCTCCGTCGCCGGGTCATCAGGGCGCCTGCTGGGACCGACTTTCATGAGCGTTGATCTCCAAGTCCCGGTGCCGCACTGCGGCAAGGAACCGGATGAGGATGACGCCGATGCTCACTGCGGCGGCCGTCCATACGATCACCAGCGCCCAGGCCGCCTCCGGGCGTCCAATCAGAAAGATTCGGGGCGGCAGAAAGGTCATCTGGACGATCGCGCCGATCGGTACCGTCGACCTGGCAAACAGGCCAATCACTCCAGGATGCCGGATGCTCGCGCCTGCGGCGCCCAGCATCGGCCCGAAGAGCACACTCGCGAACCACCAGTAGCGCATCAGACTCCACTGCCCGGCCAGCGGAACCTCCGCTAGGGCGAACTTCGCGCAGTAGTACGCCGCAGTGGCCGCGATCAATGCCAGAGTGCCGGCGGCCGCTCCTCGGATGAGCCCACCGACCAGCCACCCTGCGGCCACCGCCAGCGCCGCCCAGGCCCAGCCAACGTCCAGCAGCAGGCTCGCCACCTCTGCGACCTTCACGACCCACGCCCAGTCTGCGTCCACCAACCGGCGTCCGATCATCCCGCCTGGAGAGGATGCGTCCTTGGTAAGGAAGGTGATCGCTCCAAATCCCGCACCGAGCGTGAGGACTCCAACCATACTGCGAATGATCTTCACTCCGCGAGAGTACGCACCTTTCAAGAGCCCGGGCGAGGTCACACCGACCTCGGCTCATGCCAACCACGCACAGAGAGCAAGATCTACATCACCGCTACTTTGTGGTCGGCCCGTTTCCTTGCCCTTGGGCGGCAACGGCGCCGGCACCGTCCACTGCGCCCCCAGGCAGACCAGCACCCTCTACGACCAAGATCGTTCCGATGCGTGATCAGAAAGTTAACCGGACGACGATGAAGCGCTACATTCTCACCGGCACGCCCGGCTCCGCGAGTGGACCGACCACCATCCACCCGTGGAAGGGCGGACTCCAGCCGGGAACATTGAACGCCTCGGTCGTTCTCAACCCGCCCCTCCCAGCGACAGCCGGGCAGTGGGCGCCGTTGGTGAAAATCTCCTAGACGCCGGCAAGCCAGGTGATACGGAACTCCCTTGGCCCCATCATCCTGTCGAACGCCGGAAGGCATCCGTCGTCGGTTCTGACCGGTGAGTGTCGATCTAACCAGCGAGAAGCTTGCTGACCGCCTGGTGAGAGACTCCGAGTAGCAAGCCGATGTCCCGATGGGGAAGCCCCTGCTCGTGCAGACGGCGCGCGGCCTCGCGGGAACGACTGACCGCGTCATCACGCAACCGGTCCGCCTCCCGGCGAATCTCCCTGGTCCGCGCGACCTCCGCGGCGAGTTCCTCCCCCAGGACGGGAACCACCGTGATCTGCCAGGCGGTCACGGCCGGGTCGTCGATGTCGAAGCGAAGGGCCAGTAGATCGCGTACCGTCTCCTCGGCCTGATCGAGCCGCCGCGCTTGAGTATGCGCCGGACGCCGCAATCCCGGCCCTTCGATCTCCAGCGCCCACCAGCCACCGGACCGCTGGGCCGTGACCCGGAACTCGTTCACCTGGCCTCCTCCTCGTCATCCTGGCTCATGTCCTGTTGAGCTTCAGCGAGTAGTGTGTCCCACTCCTTGAGAATGCCCTTGGCCGTCAACTCGTTGACTTCAGCATGACGCGGCACGATGACCGCGCCTCCTCGGACATACCACTTGTCATGGCTGCCACCATGCACATCGGGCGTCTTCGAGAACTCGAAGCCGTACCGCTTGGCCAGGCGAGCCATCCGGCCAAGCAGCTCGTTCCGTTTCATTCAGCATAGTCAATGCAGTTGCCAGCATCAAGCCAACCAGTTTGCCTAAATATCCGGCTAGATCCCAAATACTACGGATCCGGCCTTCGGCGACTACAAGCACCTGCACCGGTTCGACGACGTGCTCAGAAAGCCAGCCACCGTCGCCCTCGTGGCCGTGGCCCGACCTCCTCGACCCGCGCACCCGCAGCAGTGTGGCGGGGGGGGGGCGCGGGGCCACCCCCCCCCCCGCCCGGGGGTGGTGGGCGCGCGCCCCCAGCCCGGGCGCTCGCGGCTCCGGGCGGGGCCCGCCCCGGCGCCCGGCCCCACCGCCCGCGAGCAGGCGACGTTCCCCGGCGTGTGCTCGGCGCTCGCGTCCTACCTGCGCGGCCAGGAGGAGTACGAACGGCACCGGCGCCGCCAGATCGAGACGCAGATCACCACCCGGCAGCGTGACCTGACGGCCGCCGCCAAGGGTGCCGAGGAGGCCGCGCAGTCCACCGCCGTGCACCGGGCCGCGCTGACCGCCGCGATCAAGGCGCGGCTGACCCGGGTGGCCGAGGAGTTCGACAGGCTCGACACCTCCTACGGAGGCTACGGCGCGACGCTGGAGTTCCCCGTGCCGCCCGCGCCCGCCGACCCCGAGCAGCGCTGGGCGTGGCGGGTGACGCCCAAGTGGCGCAGGGGCGAGGGGCAGGGGTTCGTGCCGTACAACCGGCGGGCCAACACCGCGCTGATGGACGAGAAGGCGGTGAAACTGGTCTGCGCGGCGGCGATCGCGTCCTCCGGTGGCGGGCACCTGTGCCTGGTCCTCGACGAGCTGGGCCGCAACCTCGGCAAGGAGCATCGCAGGGAGGCCGTGGCGCTGTTCCGCCGGATCGGCGAGACGTACGGGATCACGGTGATCGGCGCGCTCCAGGACGACATGGAACCCTACGCCGTCGACGCCTGCGGCCAGTACGTCAAGCTGCGCCGCTCCTCCGACGCCATGCCGTACAACGAGCCACCGGTCGTCATCGGCCACGACCGGAACGCCGAGCGGGTGCGCGCCCTGGCTTCCGCGGTGAGCAGGTGAGCAGGGAAGACCAAAGAGCGGGTTGAGCGGGAGGACCGGTGAGCGGGGTGAGCCGATGTTCACCGGTCCGGTGTGACCGCGGGCCGACCTCTCCCTCGTGCCGCTACGCGGGAGGGCTCACGACGCTGCGCATCGTGAGCTCCGCGTCCTGGAGGGAGAGGGAGACCCGTACGGAACCCAGTTCGGAGGTCCGCGAGACATGCGTCCCGCCGCAGGGGATGCGCGCCTCGCCTTCGGGCAGCGAACAGTGCCACATCCGCCGCGCGGACAGGGAAGGGGACGGGCTGTCCACCGTGATCGGCGCATCGGCCGCGATCCACTCGCCGA
The DNA here is from genome assembly GCF_040298085.1 of Streptosporangium sp. NPDC001681. Lineage (NCBI taxonomy): Bacteria > Bacillati > Actinomycetota > Actinomycetes > Streptosporangiales > Streptosporangiaceae > Streptosporangium > Streptosporangium sp. NPDC001681. Next base: position 55,611 of record NZ_JBEOZN010000005.1, read on the forward strand.
GCTGGTCGTCGATCCGCCGGGTGAGCTCCGCGAGGTCGAGGCCCTCGGCGTCGAATCCCTTTCTCCGCAGCGACTTGCCCAGGCGGTAGACGTCGTCACTGCCGTGTTCCACGATCCGTGACGTGGTGATCGCCGCCTGGTCGAAGTCGGGCCGGCCGAGCGAGTCGGGCGTCACCTCCTTGCGCCACCGGTCGGCCAGCGCCGCGTTGAGGGCCAGCGCGGCGAGGTGGCACGCGCTGTGCCCCGCGGAGAGCGCCGACCGGTACGCCTCGTCGACGACCAGTTCGACGTCCCCGGCGATCGGCTCCTTCAGCACGTGGACCACGAGCCATTGCCAGCCGTCGGCGCCGCGGCGTACCGGGATCTCCTCCCCCAGGTAGAGCCGCTCGCCGTCCGACGCGCCGGTCACGCAGTCGACGACCGGCAGCCCGTTCACGGTCCCCCGGTCGGCGGGCTGGTCGGGCCAGGTGTGGTCCAGGGGATGGAAGGGTGTCTGTGCCGTCACCACGCCGTAGCCGCCGCTCACCGGTGTGGCCGAGACCACCCGCGAGACCCCGTGGACGTCGCCGCGTGGATAGGTGACCTGTGTGTCCATAGCTGATCTTTGGTTCCCATCGTTCCGTGTCATTCCGCAAGCGACCGCGAGGACCGCGCCGAACACGATATGACCTCGCGGTCCCCTCGGCCCGGACTCCGGCGATCAGGCGGTCTTCGCGGCAGCGGTACCGGACGGGGAGGTACGTCCCGCTATGCCGTCCCACAGGGCGTGGCGCGCCTCCAGCGCCGTCCGCAGCGTGGCCGCGCAGTCGTTCCACTTCCGCCGGTCGTCCCCGCAGAGATCGACCAGCATCTGCATGGCCATCGGCGTGTGCTGCTCGCCGTCGACCTCGATGTGGCGAGAGAGGTAGTCGCGGAACTTCTCCAGGGCCTCCGCGTGCCGGTCCGTCCGCAACACGCGGTCGAACATCTCCGGGATGAGGTCCTCCCTGCCGAACGCGAAGGTCGCCGCCTGGGCGTGCAGGGGAGCGGACTCGATGATCTTCCAGGTGGTCCTGACGAAGTCGGCGGCCGCCGGTGGCACACCGGGGAGCTCCAGTCCCTTCTGGACCGTTCCACCCTCTCTCAGATGGCTGATGAACGACTCGATGGGCCGCACGTCGGCACCTGCCTGCCGCATCCCCTCGACGTACAGCTCGAAGTGGCTGATGTGGCCTTCCCCGAGCTCGTCGCTCTCCTCCACGAGCACGATCTCGTTGATCAGGCGCCGGCTCGTCCGGGGGCCCTGCGGGATCCAGGGGACCCGCACGCAGGTGAGCCGCCCCTGCAGGTTCTTCAGCAGCGACATGAAGTCCCAGACCGCGAAGACGTGGTGCTCCATGAAGACGACCACGTCGTCGAGCTCGTTCAGCGAGTTGTAGACGTCGTGGGCGAGGATCTTCTCCCGGATCGGTTCGATGGTCCTTTGCAGCTCGTGGAGACCTGGGTGAGAGACGTTCCAGCTGTAGCGTGATTCCGACATCTTCTGACTCCTTAGTAGACGTCGTAATCCCACGACGTCGGCCTGTCGTGCTCCAGGAGATCCGCCTTGGCGAGCCGTTTCTCGTATCGTGCCAGCTCTCTCCGTGTGCGCAGGCGAAAACACGAGACGAAGCATCCACCGGGGATCCGTCGGCAGGCTGCCCCTTCCAAGTCGATTGCAAGATCGTTCGCCTAGCGTGACCGGCGTGCGAGCAGTGATCGTCGCGGGTGTTCTCATCGCGGCCCTGAGCGGCTGCGCGATCGAAGGCGGGGAGCGGATGACGGGTACGGTCGATGCCGGGCGGGAGAGCGTCGCGGAGCGGCAGGCCGGAGCGGGGCAGTCGGAGGCCGGGGTGCTCAAGGGGCGGGTCGTCGACGCGGCGGGCAGGCCCGTCGCGGGCGCGGAGATCGTCGCCGACAACCAGCTTCTGTACAACAGCAACCTGGTCGTGACGACGGACAAGGACGGCCGCTACCGGGTGAGCACCGACGTCGCCGCGGCCACGTTCCGGGTGACCGGCACCGTGACCCGCCGCTTCGAGGGCCGTGCCTACACGATGGAGCTGACCCCCCACGATGACACCCCCTTCGCCGGTTCGGACGGTGCGATCCGCGACTTCACCTGGCGGCTCACCGGCGAGCGGTCCGACGGGCTGGGCTTCTACGGCAGCATGGTCCTCTTCCATCTGGAGTCCTACGACCCACAGAGCCCGGAGACCTTCCTGCAGGACGAGGACGTCACGCTCACCCTGACCCCGCAGGGACCGCTGATCGACGGCTCGGCCGGTGAGGTCATCACCCGCCGGGCCGAGCGCGGCGGCGACGGCTCGGGGGTTCTGGACGTGCCCATCGGCCGTTACCGGATCACCGCCGAGCACCTCGGGCGACCCCTGAAGATCCGGATCCGCGACACCGGCGAGTACGGCGAGGCGGTCGTCGCCGACTTCGAGCGCCTCCTGACCACCGTCCACCGCATCCAACTCGACCTCAAGCCCTAGGCCGATCCCTCCATCTCGCGGCCGGCGATTCATCTCGTCCAGCAGGGCGGCAGAGAGGTCGGCGGCGTGCCGACCTCGATCGTCAACTTCTTCAATCCCACGGTCGTCATGATCGGCGGTGATCTGGCCGAGGCGGGCGAGCATCTCCTGGCGAGCGTTCGCGAGGTGGTTTACGCTCGCTCGCTGCCCCTGGCCACCCAACGACTCGGCATCCGCGCCAGCGAACTCGGCGACCGTGCGGGGGTCATCAAACACGTCTTGGCTCCCGAGGCCGTCGACCGGTCCAACCCCGCCTAACTTATGTCGACAATCGACATATTGATTATTGACCACCGACGAAACAAGCCTTTAACATCGCAAAACATGGGGGGTATCTGACCAAAGTCGCCACTGTTCGGAGGTCGCAATGCCCATGTTCGGCGTATGGCTGGTCGGTGCTCGAGGATCGGTGGCGACCACCGCGATAGTCGGTGCCGCCGCCTTCAAGGCGGGGATCTCCCCTCCTCGCGGCTGCGTCACCGACATCCCCGGCTTCCCCGGCACGCTTCCGTCGTTCGCCGACCTGGTCTTCGGCGGCCACGACACGGCGGAGATCTCCCTGCGCAAACGAGCCGAGCAGCTGAGCGAAGCAGGCGTGATCCCGGCGCATCTGCCCGCCTTGCTCGCCGGGGATCTGGCCGCCGCAGAGGCCGAGATCCGGCCGGGGCACGCGTCCGGCGACGCTCCGCAGAGCGCGGCCGCCGCCCGCCTGATCCGCGATCTCGTCGAGTTCCGCGAGAGACACGGGGCGGACCGCGTCGTCGTGGTCAACGTGTCGTCGACCGAGCCCCCCGCCGTGTGGCGCCCCGAGTTCGAGCGGCTGGCCGACCTGGAGGAGGCGCTGGCGGGCGGGGCGGAGGTCCTGCCTCCCAGCTCGCTCTACGCATACGCCGCCTTCCACGCGGGCTGCGCCTATGTCGAGTTCACCCCGTCCACCGGGCCGACCCTGCCCGCGCTGGCGGAGCTGTCCGCCTTGAAGGCCGTGCCGTACGCGGGGCAGGACGGCAAGACCGGGGAGACCCTGGTCAAGAGCGCGCTGGCGCCCATGTTCGCGGGCCGGGCGCTGCAGGTGCGCTCCTGGTCGGGCCTGAACCTGCTCGGCGGAGGGGACGGCGCCACCCTCGCCAATCCGGACGCCAGGGCGAGCAAGCAGATGTCGAAGAACCGGGCCGTCACCGGCGTGCTCGGGGCGGGAATCGACGGCCAGACGCACATCGACTACGTCCCCGACCTCGGTGAGTGGAAGACCGCCTGGGACCACGTCACGTTCGAGGGTTTCCTCGGCGTGCGGATGACCTTCCAGTTCACCTGGCAGGGCTGTGACTCCGCGCTGGCCGCGCCCCTCGTCCTCGATCTCGCCCGGCTGGTCGCCCGGGCGCATGAGAAGGGCCGGCACGGTGTGCTCCCCGAACTCGGTTACTTCTTCAAGGATCCCCTGGCGACGGATGAGCACGGGCTCGCCGAGCAGTACGCTCGGCTGCGCGCCTTCGCCGAGGAACTGTCGTGAGGGCGCTGCTCGAACTGGTCAGAGCACCCGCCGCGCTTTCCGTACCCGGCGACACCATGGCCGGTGCGGCGGCGGCAGGACGACCCGCCACCCCCGGACCGGCCGTCGCCTCCTTGTTCCTCTACTTGTCGGGCATGGCGCTCAACGACTGGGCCGACCGGAAGATCGACGCCGTCGAGCGACCGGAACGCCCCATCCCCTCAGGGCGGATCACCCCCGGCCGCGCGCTCGGCATCGCCGTGACACTGACCGGTGCCGGCCTGCTCACGGCGGCGCTCGCGGACGGGCGTCGCGGGCTGGCCCGCGCCGGGCTGCTCGCGGGCGCCGTGTGGGCGTACGACCTCGGGCTCAAGCGGACGGCCGCGGGACCCGCGGCCATGGCCGCCTGCCGGGCGCTCGACGTGCTGCTCGGCACGGGCGAGCGCGCCGGGACCGGTGGGCTGATGGCCCTGGCGATCGGCGCGCACACCTATGGGATCAGCCTGTTGGGCCGCGCGGAGGTGAAGGGGGCACACCGAGGAACGATCAACGGTGCGCTGGCGGCGAGCGCGGCCGCGGCCGGGCTGGCTGCCCTGAGCTGCCTGGGAGGGGGCCGTCACCCGACACCGCCGAACGGGCCGTGTCCCGGGAACGCCACTTTCCCGGTGCCCGCGTCGCACCGCGCCGACGCTCCGGCACCGCTTGACCGGGCCGCCGCGGTCGCGCTGCTCGTGGGCTATGCCGCCGTGACCGCCGGTGCGCAGGCCGGGCTGCGGGCCAGTCCGGACCCCGACCAGGTACGGCACGCCGTACGGCTCGGCATCCTCGGCCTGATCCCGCTCCAGGCGGCGGGCGTCGCGGGACGGGGCCGGCTCGCGCAGGCCTGCGCGCTGCTGGCGGCGATGCCCGCAGGCCAGTGGCTCTCGGCCCGGATGGCGACGTCGTGAACTGGGCCTACTGCACGAACGGCTTCTCCGACCACCGGCTTCCCGAGGCACTCGCGATCCTGGCCGACCTCGGTTACAACGGGGCGGCGATCACCCTTGACCACGGCCATCTCGACCCCTACGCCGCCGGATCGGCGCACGAGGTGGCGCTGATCGCCAAGCGACTCGGTGCGCTCGGCCTCGGCGCGGTCGTCGAGACCGGCGGGCGCTACACGCTGGATCCGTGGCGCAAACACCACCCGACGTTGCTGGACGACGACGCCGGCGCGGCACAGCGGGCCGATCTCCTGAGCAGGGCACTGCGGATCGCCGCCGACCTGGGAGCTCCCGTGGTACATCTGTGGAGCGGCGTGCGACCCGCCGAGGTCCCCGAAGCAGAGGCATGGGCGCGACTGGTCCGCTGGTGCGAACGGCTTCTCGACGAGGCCGACCGTGTCGGGGTCACGCTGGGGTTCGAGCCGGAGCCGGGGATGCTCGTGGCGGACCTCGCCGGGTACGAGCGGCTGCGCCGCCTGCTCGGCGGCCATCACCGTCTCGGGCTCACCCTGGACATCGGCCACTGCCGGTGCCTCGAACCGTATGACGTCCCCGAGTGCGTGCGGCGGGCACTGCCGTACCTCGCGCACGTGCAGATCGAAGACATGCGCCGGGGCGTCCACGAGCACCTGGAGTTCGGCGCGGGTGAGATCGACTTCCCGCCGGTGCTCGCCGCGCTCGACGGCTACCGGGGCCTGGTCGCGGTCGAACTCGCCCGGCACGGTCACGCCGCCCCCGAGGTGGCCCGCAGGTCCATCGACTTCCTGAGGAGGGCGTATGAGCGAGCAGGAGTGGACGGCGCAGGCTGTACAGCAGGTGAAGGCCGCCCCTGAGTCGGCGCGGCTGCTGTTCCCGCAGGCCGGGCGGCGCGGCGGACCCGGCGCGCGACACGCGCTGCTGACCGCGCTGCGCGGGAACCCGGCCGTGATCGGCGAGCTCTACCGGCGCGGCGACACCGGCGAGCGGCTGGCGATCCTGGACGCCCTGCCCGAGCTCGCGGTCGGCGCGGCCGCCGTTCCGCTGGTCGAGGACGCGCTGCGCACCAACGACGCCAGGCTGGTCGCCGCCGCGCTCGGCCCCTATGGCTCACGATGGCTGGACGACCACGCCTTCCGTCACGGCGTGCTCAAGTGCGTCTTCCTGTCGATCCCGCTCGCGTCCGTCGCGGGGCTCGACCGCCGCTTCGACACCGAGCTCGCCAGAATGCTCGCCGATCACGCCGCCGAGCGGCGGGCCGCGGGCCGACCGGTTCCCCGAGATGTGCTGGAGAGGCTCTGATGCGAATCTTCGACCCCCACATTCACATGACGTCCCGGACCACCGACGACTACGAGCGGATGCGCGCCGCAGGGGTGCGGGCGGTGGTCGAGCCCGCCTTTTGGCTGGGGCAGCCGCGCACCAACGTCGGCAGCTTCCTCGACTACTTCGACGGGCTCCTCGGCTGGGAACCGTACCGTGCCGCGCAGTACGGCATCCGGCACCACTGCGCGCTCGCGCTCAACCCCAAGGAGGCGAACGACCCGCGGTGCACGGACGTGCTCGCCGAACTTCCGCACTATCTGCTCAAGGACTCCGTGGTCGCGGTCGGCGAGATCGGCTACGACTCGATGACCCCGGCCGAGGAGCACGCTTTCGAGGCCCAGCTCGCGATGGCGGCCGGCAGCGACCTGCCCGTCCTGGTGCACACGCCGCACCGCGACAAGGTAGCGGGCACCCGGCGCACGCTCGACGTCGTCCGCGCCTCGGGGACGGCGCCAGAGCGGGTGCTCGTCGACCACCTCAACGAGCCGACTGTGGGCCTGGTCGCGGAGTCGGGTTGCTGGATGGGATTCTCGATCTATCCCGACACCAAGATGGACCCGCACCGGATGGTGGCGATCCTCAGGGAGTACGGCACGGCGCGGATGCTGGTGAATTCGGCCGCCGACTGGGGCCGCAGCGACCCGCTGAAGACCCGCGAGGTCGCCGACGCCATGCTCGCGGCCGGGTTCACCGCGGACGACGTGGACCAGGTCCTGTGGCGCAACCCCGTCACCTTCTACGGACAGGGCGGACGGCTCGATATCGGCGCGCCGTCCGGCGACCACGCTCTCGACGCCCCGTCCGCCGAGCCGGACTTCGCGGGCAACACGATCAGGCGGGGCTGACCGCATGCGCTTCCGGCATCCCGACGGCTCGACCGTCCACCTCGCCTACTGCACCAACGTCCACCCTGCCGAGGACCTGCCCGGCATCCACGCGCAACTCACCGGCTTCGCCGCGCGGGTGCGGGACCTGCTCGACGTCGATCGGCTCGGGATCGGGCTGTGGCTGCCTCATGGGGCGGCGCGGTCGCTGATCACCGACGCCGCCGAGCTCGTACGGCTCCGCGCCCTGCTCGGCCGCCTCGGGCTGGAGGTGGTGACGCTCAACGGCTTCCCCTATCGCGGCTTTCACGACGAGGTCGTGAAATACCGGGTCTACTTCCCGGACTGGACATCGCGCGAGCGGGCGCGTTACACGCTCGATCTGGCAGAGATCCTTGCCCGCCTGCTGCCGGACGACGTCACCGAGGGCACGATCTCGACCCTCCCCCTCACCTGGCGCACCGAGTGGACGGCGGACAGCGCTGCGACGGCCATGGCGAACGTGGACGCCGTAGCGGAGGGGCTGCGCGTGCTCGCCGACCGTACCGGAAAGCTGATCCGGCTGGGGTTCGAACCCGAACCCGGCTGCGTCGTGGAGACCACCGCACAGGCGGCGCGGCTGCTGCGAGACGTGGACCGCGACCACCTCGGCGTCTGCCTGGACGCCTGCCACCTGGCAGTGGGCTTCGAACCGGCCGCGAACGCCGCAGAACTGAGGCTTCCGATCGTGAAATTCCAGGCGTCCTGCGCGCTGGAGTCGCCACCGGGCAGCCAGGCGGCGCTGGCCGCGTTCGACGAGAACCGCTTCCTCCACCAGACCCGCGCGGTGTCCGGAGCCGTGGACGACCTGGACGCGGCCCTGGCCGGCGCCCTGCCCACCGAGGAGACCTGGCGGGTGCACTTCCACATGCCGCTGCACACCACACCGCCGCCGCCCCTCACCACCACCGCGCCCTACCTCAAGGAGCTGCTGCGCGCCCTGCTCGGCGGCGGCTCCCCCCTGACCCGGCACGTCGAGGTGGAGACCTACACCTGGAACGTACTGCCCGCAACGCCGGTGGACCTCGCCGAGGGCATCGCCGCCGAACTCGACTGGACGCGCCGGGAACTGGCCATACTCGGACTCAAGGAGCTGTGATGCCGCCCTTGGTTGTGATCAACGTGGTGGGCCTGACCCCACGGCTGCTGGCCCACATGCCGGGCGTCGCGAAGGTCGGCGCAGCCGCGGCGCTGCGGCCCGTCCTGCCCGCCGTCACCTGCTCCATGCAGGCCACCCTGCTGACCGGCGCCATGCCGCGCGACCACGGCATCGTCGGCAACGGCTGGTACTTCAGAGACCTCGGCGAGGTGCTCCTCTGGCGCCAGCACAACGCGCTCATCCAGGGCGGCCAACTCTGGGACGCCGTGCCCGGCCTGCGCACCGCCAACGTCTGCTGGTGGTACGCCATGGGAGCCGCCAGCGACCTGCTCGTCACGCCACGCCCGATCTATCACGCCGACGGCCGCAAGTCACCCGACTGCTACACCCGGCCACCCTCACTGCATGACGACCTCGAAAGCCGCTTCGGCCCGTTCCCCCTGTTCAGCTACTGGGGACCGAACGCCGGCATCGCCTCCTCCCGGTGGATCGTGGCCGCGGCCCGCCACATCCTGCACGAGGAGCGGCCCGACCTGCTCATGGTCTACGTCCCGCACCTCGACTACGACCTGCAGCGGTACGGCCCGGACGGGCCGGAGGCTGTCAGGGCGGCCCAGGCGGTGGACGCCGCCCTGGCTCCTCTCCTGGCCGAGGACGCCACCGTAGTGGTGCTGTCGGAGTACGGCATCACCAACGCCACGACGCCCGTCGACATCAACCGGGCGCTGCGCTCGGCCGGGCTGCTTGAGGTCCACACCCAGGCTGGAATGGAGTACCTCGACCCGTGGACGTCGCGCGCCTTCGCGGTGGCCGACCACCAGATCGCCCACGTGTACGTGCGCGACCCCGCCGACCTGCGTCGGGCCCGCGACGTGATCGCCGACCTGGCCGGCGTGGACGAGGTCCTCGACCAGGCGGGAAAGGCCAAATACGGGCTTGACCACGAGCGCGCGGGCGAACTCGTCGCGGTCGCCGAGCCGCACGCGTGGTTCACCTACTACTACTGGTTCTCCGACGACCGGGCGCCCGACTTCGCCCGGCTCGTGGACATCCACCGCAAACCCGGCTACGACCCTGCCGAGCTGTTCATGGATCCCGCCGACCCGCTCGTGAAAGTCCGCGCGGGCCTGGCGCTGGCCCGCAAGCGGCTCGGCTTCCGCTACACGATGCCGGTGGTGCCGCTCGATCCGGCCCCGGTGCGCGGAAGCCACGGTCGCCTCCCTGACGATCCCAGCGACGGACCCGTACTACTCGGCCCCTTTGATCGAGATGCCTACGACGCCACCGAGGTCAAGGGTTTGCTGACGGCGGTCATCCGGGGTGGCGGGCTCCCGCGCTGACGAGGGCGACGCGCGGGCGAAGGCCGGCCTCTTCCGGCGCCAGCACTTCACCGGATGGGTGAGGTGTGCGTGTTCGGGATGAGCGTCGCCGCCGCATCGTGGTCAGCCCCACCGCGGCGGAACCGGAACGGCAGCGGGATGAGATGTCCGCGTTCGCCCAGCGGTTCGCCCTCCCCGGTACCGGCTGAACACCAACGTGTTCGTGCCGGAGGTGCTCTCGGGCCGACTCGGACTCGACCTGTCCGGGCGGACCGGCACGGATCGGGTGCTGGAGGCGATCGACCGTACCCTCTTGACGCTGCGCGAGCACCTCGGCCTCAAGAGCCCCCGAACCGGCTGGCCGGTAAGGCATGACCACGGAGGCCGCCCGCCTGCCGCGGGCCCGCACCGCCGCAGCGCTGCGCAGGGCCGGACGGCAACGCCGGATCGACGTCCTGGCCCGTCAGATCCAGCGGGACCTGCGCCGGCCGCAGCTGCCGGAATCTGGCCATGGAGCTGGGCGGCACAGTCACGCAGCCGATCACTGACCTGGCTGACTTCCGCTCCATCCAGCGGCAACCGATCCTCGATGGCCTGATCAACCAGTACCACCGGGCGGCCTGAACCTGCAGGTCACCGACGAGAATCCTATTTTCGAGCGCTACAACCTCCTACTTCCTGCCGTTCAACTACGTTGCCGGTCAACGGCGACCTATCAGGACGCAGGGCGAGACATTCCCCTGGTTCTTGGACATGGGTTCATGTCGGGGCCACCACCCTGACGAGGACAACCCCGATTGATCACCACACGGTCGACCGAACACGCGTTCCCTCGATCGGCCGACCGTGCCTGCTGGGCGTACGGAAGCCCGAGGCCGGGAGACCTCAGGTCATCACGACGCCGCCGTCGACCGCGATGGTCTGGCCGGTGATGTTCACGGCCTGCTCGCTCATCAGGAAGGATACGATCGCGGCGATGTCGTCCGTAGTTTGCGGCCGCTTCATCGGGACCAGCGCATCGACGAACCCTGCGAAGATCTTCTCCGGCGTCGAACCGGCATACGCCGGATCGCTCTCCAGAAGCCACTCGCTGGTCTTCCGCCACATGTCGGTCCAGATCAGCCCCGGCATCACGGCATTGGCCCGTACGCCAGTGACGGCCCCCACCCTGGCCACGGCATGGGTCAGCTCGATCACCGCAGCCTTCGACGGACCGTAGTCGGCGAGCATGTCCATGCCGAGCCGAGCGGCGATCGAGGCGACATTGACTATCGCCCCGGGCCGTCCGGCACGGCGGCGCAGGAATTCCTGACAGCTGAGGAACGTTCCTCGGGTGTTCACCGCGAATGTGCGGTCCCACTGTTCGTCCGTCAGCTCAGGAAATGGGACGAACAGTCCGATCCCGGCAACGTTGGCCAATGCCGTGATCTCACCGAGCCGCTCCTCGGCGGTCGTGAACGCCGCCCGCACGGACTCTCGATCGCGCACGTCACACCTGGTGTGGGCGACGGTCGCGCCACTCGAAACGAGCTTCGCGGCGACCGCGGCGACCCGGTCGGCGTCCACATCGGTCAGGAGTACGGCATGGTCCTCGGCGAGGCGAGCGGCTACCGCGGCGCCCAGCCCGCCCGCGGCACCGGTGACGAGCGCGACCTTCACGGGAGCTCCTTGTCGATCTCGGGGGCGAGCAGCTCGGCCGCACGTTCCGCGATGATGACGTCCGCCGGGTCGGGTTTGGTGATCTCGCGCGAGGCGGTGTCCTCATAGACGTGCTCGCCGATCAGCCGGCCGCGTTCGTCGTAGGGCCAGGCGAACGCCAGGGTGCGCTTCAGCAGGTAGATGTCGGTGGGATCGTCGCCGGCCCGCACCGAGCCGAACACGCTGTCGCCGAGCATCGCGCCGGGCACGAACTGCGAGAACTCGACCTCGCCCGAGAAGCCTCGATCATTGACGGCGATGTCCTGCTTGTTCACCCACATGACGATCGCGTTCGCTTTGACCAGCGACTCGTAAAAGGCCATCACCTGGGCCATGCCGTCGAGAATCACCGATGTGCCGCCTTCGTGAAGGCGGTAATGCGGATGCTCGACGGTCATGCTGGGCGCGAGAAGTTCACGGTAGCGGCCGGAGACCTCGAGCAAGCCGTGTCGCCGGTAGTTCTTGAGGATGGCGCGGTGACGCGGGTTGTCGGTGTTGTCGATCTGCTTTTCCAGGCTTGCGAACATATGCGTGAACGCGTGTTCGTAGCGGCTCACGGGGTTTCCTCCTAGAGTCCGTCCGGGGGTTCCCACGTTCGCCGCCGGCTACCGGGTCGTCCAGGACATAAAAACGACACACCCATTAACCATTCGGCTAACACCGCAGGTCAACGGGCTGTGATCAGGACGGTGGCCGCATTATGCTCCCGGCTGGGAGGAGTCACCATGGACCTCAACCTGCACCTCGTGCGTTACCTCATCGCGGTCGTCGACGAGGGCCACTTCGGCCGGGCTGCCCAGCGGCTGTACGTGAGCGCACCCTCGCTGAGCCAGCAGGTGCGGAAGCTGGAACGCACGCTTGGCGTGGAGTTGATCGACCGCTCGGCGCACCCGCTGCGCCCGACCGAGGCGGGGAGACGGTTCCTCGTCGAAGCGCGTGAGGCGCTCGCCGCGTCCGACCGTGCGGTATCCGCCGTTGCCGCCTACCAGCGCGGCCTCACCGGCTGCCTGCGGCTTGGGTTCATGACCGCCGCCGCCGGCCCGCACAGCCGCCGGCTGCTCGACGAGTTGCACAGACGGATCCCGACATCATCAATCCGGCTCGTCGAACTGCCCTGGCCACAACAGGCATCCGCGGTTCGCTCAGGCCATGTGGACGCCGCCCTCGTGCGTCCGCCGATAGCGGACACGACCGGCCTGCGGTTCGACGTCGTGCTTCACGAGCCACGTGTGGTGGCGCTGCCGGTGGCGCACCGACTGGCCGGCCGAGCGACCGTCTCGCTCGCCGAGCTGGATGGGGAACCACACGTCACCGACGACGAGGCGGACGAGCAGTGGGTGCAGTGGTGGGCGTGTGATCCGCGACCGAGCGGTGTGCCTGTCCGTTACGGGCCGTCCGTGCACACGATGGATGAGTTGCTGGAGGTTGTCGCCGCAGGGCTCGCCATCTCGATCACCGGAGGCTTCGTCAGTCACAGCCGCTGGCATCCCGATGTCGTGTTCGTGCCGGTCATGGACGTCGAACCCTGCCCGCTGTCCCTGTGTACCCGTTCGTCCGATGATTCCGCCCTGGTCACGGCGCTACGACGAGCCGCACACGCGATTGGCACCGAATCCGTCACCCCGGAGTGGGCCTGACCCGGGATCGAAGCCGGCTACCCCTAGAGGGCGCCGGCCTGGCGTGCCGCGTGGACGGCGGCGGTGCGGTTGTGCACGCCGAGCTTGCTCATGGCCGTGCGCATGTAGGCCTTGACGGTCTGCGGGCTCAGCCCCAGTCGCGCGGCGATCTCCACGTTGGAGGCGCCCACCGCGGCCAGGCTCAGCACGTCGCGTTCGCGCTGGGCCAGCGTGATGGTGGCGGGCACCCGCACGCCGGGGCCGACCAAGGCCCGGTGGATCCGGGCCAGTCGCGCGAGCAGAGCGGGGTCGGTGATGCTCCGTACGACATCGGCCAGCTCGGCGATCGCGGCGTGGGCGGAGCCGGGATGAGGCTCCTCGGCGCCAGGTCGCAACAGGTCCTCGACATCCTGTTGCATCTGGGCCGCCACCACGCCGGCGCTGTTCAGCGCCCGATCCCCGATCGGCTGGGGGTCGCGCACCGCGCCGTACATCACGCTGTGGACGACGCCGCGCACGACCACCGGCACGGCGAAGACCGAGGTGATGCGCTCCTCCTCCACCACGATGCGGTCGTAGTCGTGCGTGATGGTCGTGGTTGTCGCGTAGTCGTTGACCCGGCGAGGGGATCCCTCGTGCAGCACGGAGCCGCCAAGGCCGCGGCCGGTGTCCACGGCGAGACCTCTGAGCGAGTCGCCAAGGGTGCCGACGAGACGGCTCAGGACGAGTTGCCGCTTGGTGGCTGCGGGCCTGGTGTATCCGCCGAAGACGACAGGCACGCCGGTCACCCGCTGGAGCCGCCGAAGCCGCTCCGGGAGTAGTTTGTCGATCGCGGTGCGCACCTCGACGTCATCGTCCACGGACCCTCCCAGCGGTCGAGACCGGCCGCCGTACGTCGTTCTCCGAGGCGGCGAGCCGTGTAAGGGAAGCAGGATACGACACAGGTCAGGGCATGGACACTCCCGCTCGGGAATGGCGCGCGACCGTGTCCTGCGGAGTCACGGTAGAGGGCGGCCGGCTACCCCCTCAAGGGGGTATTGCGCGGCTCGGGTGTGTCGCACGCTCATGAGGTCCGCCAACAACGGCACCTCGAGCACTGTGAGGCGGCGTCAGCCTGCTAACGAGAGGAGATACGCGGTGAACGTGACCGACGCCTACCGTGCGAGCCGGGATCAGTTGCTGTCGCTGCGTGGCGAGCATGCCCGGGCGGTGGCCGAGTTCCGCTGGCCGGAGCTGGGCGAGCGGTTCAACTGGGCGGTGGACTGGTTCAACGCGATCGCGCGGGACAACGACCGTCCGGCGCTGGTGCTGCTGGAGGAGGACGGGACCGCGACACAGCGCAGTTTCGCGGAGCTGGCGCGGGCCTCGGACCGGCTGGCGGCCTGGCTGGCCGCGCACGGCGTACGCAAGGGCGACCCGGTGGTTCTCATGCTCGGCAACCAGGTCGAGCTGTGGGAGTGCATGCTCGCGGTGATGAAGCTGGGGGCGGTGATCATGCCGACCACCCCCGCGGCCGGCCCGGCGGACCTGGTCGATCGGATCGGCCGGGGCGGGGCGGGGCACGTGATCTGCAACGCCGCCGACGTGGGCAGGTTCGCCCACGTCCCCGGGGACTACACCCGGATCAGCGTGGGTGCGGCCGAGGGGTGGGCCGATCTGCGGGGCGCCGCCGCTCTGGAGCACGCGCCGGTGGGGCATCCGGGCACGGCGCCGGGCGATCCGCTGCTGTTGTACTTCACCTCGGGAACCACCTCACGGCCCAAGCTGGTCGAGCACACCCAGGTCTCCTACCCGGTGGGGCACGTGTCGACGATGTACTGGTTGGGGTTGCGGCCCGGGGATGTGCACCTGAACATCTCCTCGCCGGGGTGGGCCAAGCACGCTTGGTCGTCTTTCTTCGCCCCGTGGATCGCTGAGGCCACGATCCTCGTCTACACCTACCGCCGTTTCGACGCCGCCGCGCTGCTGAGACGGCTCCGCGAGCTGGAGGTCACCTCGTTCTGCGCGCCGCCGACGGTGTGGCGGATGCTGATCAAGGCCGAGCTGGGCGAGCGCCCGGTCGCGCTGCGGGAGGCCGTGGCCGCGGGGGAGCCGCTCAACCCCGAGGTGATCGAGCAGGTCCGGCGTGCGTGGGGGCTGACAGTCCGAGATGGTTTCGGGCAGACCGAGACGACCGCGCAGGTGGGCAACACCCCCGGCTCGCCGGTACGCCCCGGCTCGATGGGGCGCCCACTGCCCGGTGTCCCGGTGGTCCTGGTCGACCCGGTCACCGGCCGCCAGGTCAGCGGGGTCGGGGAGGGGGAGATCTGCCTGGACCTCTCGCGCAGGCCGCTGCCGTTGATGACCGGCTACCAGGACGACATCGAGCGCGATGCCGAGGCGATGGCCGGGGGCTACTACCACACCGGGGACGTGGCCGCCGTCGACGACGAGGGGTACATCACCTACATCGGGCGTACCGACGACGTTTTCAAGGCCAGCGACTACAAGATCAGCCCGTTCGAGCTGGAGTCGGTACTGATCGAGCACCCGGCGGTGGCCGAGGCGGCCGTGGTCCCCGCCCCCGACCCGGTACGGCTGGCCGTGCCCAAGGCCTACATCGCCCTGACCCCGGGCCATGCGCCGACGAGGGAGACGGCGCTGTCGATCCTGCGCTACGCTCGCGAGCGCCTGGCCCCCTACCAGCGAATCCGCCGGATCGAGTTCCACGAGCTGCCCAAGACCATCTCCGGCAAGATCCGCCGGGTCGAGCTGCGCGCACGGGAGAACGAGTCGGCGGGGCAGGGCAACGGCGCCGAGTGGCGCGAGGACCAGTTTCCCGAACTCGGCCCAACGCGCCGAGTGTGAGGATCGATACCGCCGAGAGCGCGAGACCCGGCTGGCAGGCGATGGGCGGGCCCTGAGCTTGTCGTTTAACCTGCGCGTTGTTGTCGAGCGATGAGGGTTTTGTCGCGTTTGACGGTTTTCCCGACGTCGTGATGCCGGGCGGGCCTGCGGTTGGTCGAGCCAGAAGGACACCCGGGACCGGGCGTGGAGGGTTTCGGTGCACGGGCCGGCAACCGGGAGGCTGTCGCGTAACTCCCAGCCCCGGGCGGTCAAGAGGTGTTCTTGGCGTGGAGAAAGAGCTTGTTCAGGTTGTGGACGGCTCCCAGGAGTTTGATCTCGGTGTCCACGCCGGCGGTGCCTCGGTAGTTGAGGTGGCGTCCGAATCGTTGGAAGAGCTGAGCGAAGCCGGGTTCGACCAGGGCACTATCCCGGTCGCGCCGTTCGGGGCGCGACCGGCGGGAACGGCGGTCGGGTGAGCGAGGTGCTTCACGTCAACCGGCTGTGACGGAGCCCGAAGCCGCCTGTCCGGTGGTTGGCCACCCGGCCGGCGGCGTCGCGGCTGCCTGGCCGTGGCGACCATCCCCTCCGGGGGACGCCGGGATCAGGTGGGCGGCGAGATTCTCCTGAACGGCGGTGAGCACGGCGAACTGCGCCGGGCCGAGGGTCCTCTCGTCGTGCTCACCGGTGATCTCGTGGAAGTCCGCCCCACTGTCGGAGACGGCGTCCGCTCGGTCGAGGCCGGGAAGGGCGGCGAGCACGAAATCGGTGTAGTCGCGCGCGAGCCGGTCGAGTTCAGCCGGATCGTGCCCGCCGTCCGCGAGGGCTGCGAAGCGGTGTGACAGTTCCACATAGCGGGACAGGTTCGGGGCGGCGGTCAAGGTCTCGTACATGGTCGTGAGCTGCGCGGTCGTCGCGGCGGGGTCGTCGGCCAGGGCGATCACGAGAAGGAGGTCCTCTTTGTCGCGGTTCAGGACCGCGGCGGGTAGCCCGGCCGCCTCAAGCGTGGCGAGGGCAGCGCCGAGCCTGGCGGGCAGTTCGGGGTCTCGGTTGTCCCGCAGCAGCTGATCGAGCACAGACCGTTTGCGGGCGATGAGCGCCGCCTGCTCGTCGAGTTCGGAACGCAGTTCGCCGATGGCCTCGCGCAAGCCGGCCGCCTGCCCGTCGAGAAGATCCCTGATCCGGCTCAGCGAGAGACCGAGGTCGCGCATGCCGCGGATGCGCTGCAAGCGGATAAGCGCGCCCGCGCCGTAGAGGCGGTACCCGTTGGCGGCGCGTTCGGGCTCGGGCAGGAGCCCTTTGCGGTGGTAGAGACGGATCGCCTTGGGAGTGGTCCCGCAGTGCCGGGCGAGGTCACCGATCGTCAGCATGTCCGGCGGTCCTTTCTTGCGGGGCGGATGCTCCCTCGTCGAGCTTGCGGAACGTGGCCGTCGTCGCGATGAGCGCGGTCGCGGTCACCCAGAGCAGCCCCAGGGTAAGCGAGGCGGTGGTGAGGGTGAAGAGATCGATGATCATTCCCGTGACGAAGACGGCGACGGGGCCGGCGAGTGAGGAGGACATGTTCTGCACGCTGAAGACACGGCCGCGGGCATGCTCGGGAATCGCCTCCTGGGTGATCACGCCGAGCACGGAGTTGAGGACGCCCATCCCGGCGCCCGTGACGACCGAGCCGAGCAGGATGACCGGGTAGGAGGCCAAGGTGGCGAGGATCAGGACGCCGGCGGCGAGGGTGACGAGGGCGCCCGTCGCCCAGAGCCTGCGACGGGTGTCGCCACCGGTCGCCGCGTACAGTCCCGCACCGGCGATCATGCCGACGGCGATCGCGACGAGGACCGTGCCGAGCAGACCGGGAGTGCCCGCCTGGGTGAAGTAAACAGGCATGACGATGCCCTGAAAGGAGGCGAGAACGACGGCGCACGCGGTGATGAACAGGGTCACCGTCACCAGCCGGCGGCTCCCTCCGATGACGGCGAATCCCGCACGCAACTCGCCGAAGACGTCCCGGAGCCCGTCGAGCCGGCGCAGCCCGGCCGGTCTCGCACCGACCTCGCGCGGAAGCAGGGCGCCGCAGATCGCCGAGACGAGGGAGATCACCGCGATGCCCCACAGCACCGCCACCGGTGGCGCGACCGACATCGCGAGCCCGGCGGCACCGGGCCCGATGATGATCATCGAGGCGCCGATGCCCTCGCGAAGGCCCATCACCCGTTCCAGGCCGGTACCGCTCAAGCGGGCGACCTCGGACACCATCGCCTCTCTGGCCGTCATCCCCGGGATGTCCGCCAGGGCGCCGAGGACGCCCAGAAGGCCGAACCAGCCGAGGTTCAGGCCCCAGAACAGGTCGACGAGCGGAAGCGCGGCCACCGCGAGAGCCGACAGCATATCGCCGACGATCGCGGACGTCCGCCGGCTGACCCTGTCGACGACGAGGCCGCCCACGAGCCCTCCGGCCACGATGGGCAACGCGGCCACGAGCGACACCGTGCCCGCGGCGCTCACGCTGCCCAGGCGTTCCAGCGCCAGCAACGGCAGAGCGATGGCGATCAGCGAGTTACCCAGCAGCGACAAGGCTTCCGCGGTGAGGTAGAGGAAGAGGATCCGGTTCACACGGTCAGCGTCCACCCCTGTCCCAGGGACAAGGTCAACCGGCGCGGACGCGCACCTTGCCCTTGCGTGCCGACAGCCCGCGCGTGGCGCACGCCGGCCGCGGCACCTCGATGACATCCGGCGACGTCGCCGCGCAGCCGGCCGACCTGCGGATATCGAGCTTGACAAGTTCCGAACGGCGCGTAGCCCGGTGAACGTCGGCGGCCGACCTTGGGCTTCTATGCTTCGCCGGGGAGGTGGACGATGGTTTCGGTGCCGTCGTCCCAGCGCCACGGCACGCGGTGGCCCTGCAGATGCACGCCGCCGATCCACCGGTCGATGCCGTTGAGGGCGAGCTGGTCGGCCTCTCCGGCCAGCACCCGCGCCCCGGTGTCGGTCAGGCATACGCCCGTCGTCCGCTCCACGGGGCGGCCAGGCGGGTCGAGACGGAGCAGCGGGTGTGGCCCCGCTGCCATCCGGTCCATCCGGCTGAAGCACGTGATGTCCCCCATGTACGGCCGCGTCTCCCGCGCCCCGGCCCTCACGAAGGCCATCCCGGCATCGGACGCGCCGTCGGCGACGGCGGCCAGCACCCGCCGCTCGGTCAGCGACAGACCGTCCCGCGTCGCCGGATACTCCCGGCTGAGTCGGTCGAATGCCTCGCCCAGGAAGCGCAGCTCGCCCAGCCGCGCGGAGGCGATGGAGCCCAGGCCCTCGGGAGTGGGCGCGCGGAAGGCCGCCCACGCGCGGACGGCCAGCTCGAGCGCCGCCGGGGTCAGCCGCGCACACGCGTTCGTGTGCGGCAGCTCACGCAACTGCTCGGCGGTCAGCTCCCCGAGGCCGCCGAAGCGGGCGATGCCCGCGTGTTCGCCTATGCAGATCAAAGTGATGCGCTCGGGGGGAACGCCCAGATCAGCCAGGCGGGCGAGGATCTCGGCGATCTGCAACTGGTCGTACAGGTCCGCCTCGAACCACAGCACGTACTCCCCGTCGCGGTTGGCTCCCAGGGCCCGGTCCCGCTCGGTGAACTGGCGCATCACCTCGGCGCGCTCGACGCTCTGGTAGCCGGTGAGGTGGTCGACCCTGATCCGGCGCAGCTGGGCCGGCGCCACCTCGGGCACCGGCCCCTCGTGTAGGGGATCGCGCCAGTAGACCACGCGCCGCGCGAGCCCGGTCCCTGGCACGTCGGTGGCGTCGCCGTTGCTGATGTGGAGCGCCTCGGGCATCCAGTCGACCGGGAAGTCGTCCGGCGTCGTCCCCGGGTGCTTGGCGAGGAGCCTGCTGCGGGCGGTCGCGTACGACTCGCCGGTCTTGGCCATCCGGGCGCGCACGTGCCGTTTGAAGCCGGCCTGCTTGGTCATGATCGTCTCCCGCGTCCCGTCCGCGGATCCCCCAGCAATCGCTGCGGCGGGCGCACGATCGACGAACGGTGCCTCGGCCGAGAGGTGGGCCTCCCTTTGCCTCCGTCGGGTGACCCGGCTGGGGCGGGTCTTCGGAGGTTGGGCGCGGACGGTCGCCACCTCTCAAGATACTCGGCGGCCGACACGGCGCGCGACCCCGCCCGGCGATCACTCCAGGTCGCCGTCTCCGGCCCAGTGGGTCGTGGTCCATACGGCGCCACACTGGCAGCGCGTCAGCTCGATCAGCTCGCTCTTTTCGTTCATGGTCAGGCCGTGGTCGAGACGGACGTGAACGTGTGCACTCATGACGGATCGACTTCCGATTGATCATTCGATGCCCCGGCCGGACGACGGGCGCCGATACTCCAGCGTCCACCGGGCGGAAACCAGCCGGCGACATGGGCCGGACCGGGAGCTTTTCGTACTGTCTACCCGAAGTAAGGACCGGTCGATGCGGCTCCCGCGATGTTTTACCCGAGGTCAAGGCATCACCCGAACGGGAGGCACAGGCAGGGCAGGGCCCACACCACGGCAAAGGAAGTGGTGCGGCGAGCCTTGGGCCGACTCGCCGGCCGCGCGTTGTGCACCCCTGCCGGCATGTCAGTCCTGAGGTGTCGCCCCGCCACGACAAGATCGCCGAGTCCTGCAAGGCCGTCGTTGTAAAAGTAATTTATTTTCCCTTTGGCGTGCACGGATCGTGCAGCGGGGAGGCCCCACATGGACAGACCGGCTGCCGATCGCCTGAGGGGCGGCGGGTGCGTCCCGGGTCAGAGATGTGCGGGTGATGGGGATGGCGAAGGAGTCCGGCAGGGCCGAACAGCCGAGGAGCGCGCACCGCGGCTTCACGGAGAACCCCGGCGGGGGCTACGTCACCACGTTGCGCGGGCTGGAGATACTGAACAACTCGCTGCTGAACAAGGGAACGGCGTTCAGCGAGCAGGAGCGCGCGGAGCTGGGCCTGGAGGGGCTGCTCCCCTCGGCTGTCGAGACACTCGACGAGCAGGCGCGCCGCGCGTACGCGCAGTACCGGGCACAACCGACCGGCCTGCGCAAGAACGTCTACCTGTCGGCACTGCAGGACCGTGACGAGGTGCTCTTCTACCGGCTCCTGGCCGATCACCTGCGGGAGATGCTGCCGATCGTGTACGACCCGACGATCGCGCAGGCGATCAGGACCTACAGCCACGAGTACCGCCGGCCGCGGGGCGTCTACCTGTCCGTCGACGACGTGGACGGCATCGAGCGGGCTTTCCAGAACCTCGGCATGGGAGCCGACGACGTCGACCTGATCGTCGCCTCCGACGCGGAGGAGATCCTGGGCATCGGGGACTGGGGGGTGGGCGGCGGGGCCGGCATCGCCGTCGGCAAGCTGGCCGTCTACACCGCCGCCGCCGGGATCGACCCCGCCCGGGTCATCCCCGTCGCGCTCGACGTCGGCACCGACAACGAGGGGTTGCTCAACGACCCGTTCTACGTGGGCAACCGGCACTCGCGGGTGCGGGGGGAACGCTACGACAACTTCATCGACGCCTACGTCTCGGCGGCCACCCGCCTGTTCCCCGGCGCGATGCTGCACTGGGAGGATTTCGGGCCGTCCAACGCCCGGCGCATCCTGGAGAGGTACACCGGCCGGATCCCCACCTTCAACGACGACATGCAGGGCACCGGCGCGATCGTGCTCGCGGCCATGCTGGGCGCCGTCCGCGTCTCCGGTACACCGATGCGCGAGCAGCGGATCGTCGTCTTCGGCGCCGGTACGGCCGGCATCGGGATCGCCGATCAGTTGCGTGACGCGATGGTCCGCGACGGCCTGGACCGCCAGACGGCCACCCGCCGGATCTGGGCGGTCGACAAGCAGGGCCTGCTGATCGACGACATGTCAGACCTGCGCGACTTCCAGACCCCCTACGCCCGGCCGGCCTCCGAGGTCGCCGACTGGAGCGGGGAGAGGGACGAGATCGACCTCGACGAGGTCGTCGGCCGCGTCAGGCCGACCATGCTGCTCGGCACCTCCACCAAGCACGGCGCCTTCACCGAAAAGATCGTTCGAGCCATGGCCGCCGGTGTCGACAGGCCGATCATCTTCCCGATCTCCAACCCGACCGAGCGGATCGAGGCGATGCCGGCCGACCTGATCCGGTGGACCGACGGCCGCGCCCTGATCGCCACCGGCATCCCGATCGCCCCCATCACCCACCACGGTGTCACCTACGTCATCGCCCAGGCCAACAACGCCCTGCTCTACCCGGGGCTGGGACTGGGCGTGGTCGTGTCGCGAGCGCGGCGGGTCAGCGACGGCATGCTCCAGGCAGCCGCCGAGGCGGTCGGCGGCATGGTGGACGTCTCGACCCCGGGCGCCTCCCTGCTGCCCCAGGTGGACAACCTGAGAGAGGTCTCGGCCACGGTCGCGGTCGCGGTCGCGGAGCAGGCGGCCAAGGAGGACCTGGCCCGCGCCGACCTGCGGGACACCATCCAGCAGGTCCAGAACGCGATGTGGCAGCCGCGGTACCGACCGGTTCGGGGGACATGACGGTGACTCCTCCGCTCCCCGAAGGGAGCGGCTTCTCGCTAAGCCGCTTGCGCAGCTTCACGAAGGGCAAGCCCTGCCCTGAGGATGTTGATCGCGGCGTTCACGTCGGCGTGCGCGACGTGCGCGCACCGCTGGCAGATGAACTCGGCTTGGCTGACACGGTTCTCCTTCGCGCAGTGCCCGCACCGGGCACACGTGCGGGAGGTGTTGGCAGGGTTCACCGCGATCATCTCCTTCGCGGCGCTTTCAGCCTTCGAGCGGAGGATCATCAGGAACACCCCCCAACCCGCGTCGAGAATCGACCTGTTCAGCCCGGACTTCGCGGACCCACCGTTGGGCAGGTAAGCGCCCTCGCCATCCGGTTTCGGTGCGGCCCGCCGGGTCATGTTGGCGATCTTCAGTGCTTCGTGCACGATCACGTCGTAGTCGGCGACCAGTGCGCGAGCGGCTTTGTGCGCACCGTCGAGGCGTTGGCGGCGCACCTTGGCGTGCAGGGCGGCGACTCGAGCGACGGCTTTACGGCGGCGCTTGCCACCTCGCTTCTTACGGGCGAGGTCCCGCTGAGCAACCGCGAGACGTTCAGCGGACGCGGCCAGATGGCGCGGGTTGTCCAGCGGGTCGCCGTCGGAAGTCGTGACGAGCGACGCCACCCCCATGTCGATTCCGACGACCG
The DNA here is from genome assembly GCF_040298085.1 of Streptosporangium sp. NPDC001681. NCBI lineage: Bacteria > Bacillati > Actinomycetota > Actinomycetes > Streptosporangiales > Streptosporangiaceae > Streptosporangium > Streptosporangium sp. NPDC001681. Next base: position 78,544 of record NZ_JBEOZN010000005.1, read on the forward strand.
CGCCCGTGGCGGGCAGAACCTCGGCGGGTACGTCGTCGCACGACAGGATCACGTACCAGCGGGAGCCTTCCCGCTTCACGCTGATCGTCTTCACCGTGCCGAGAACCGCGCGGTGCCGATGAACCCGGACGTGGCCGACACCGAGCAGGTAGACGCGGGTGGCAGGGTCGTGGGGCTGGGAGTCCCAGGATGCGCCGTTCTTCAGTGCGGGCCACTCAACCGTGTCGAACCAGCCCTTGCCCTTGAAGCGAGGATAGCCAGGCGTCTGACCGGCTTTCACGCGGCGAAAGAACGCCTGGAACGCTTTGTCCAGACGGCGCAGCGTCTGCTGCTGAGAGCCCGCAGACCAACGCCCCTGCCCTTCCGGGTCGGCTGCGCGGATCTCTTTCAACTGCGCGGACTGGTCGCCGTAGCGCATGGACACTTTCCGCCTGCGGTACGCCTCGCGCCGCTCCTCAAGAGCGGCGTTATACAGGGCGCGGTGGTCGTCCAGGCAGGCGGTGAGCGCGATCTCCTGGTGGCGGGTGGGGCGCAGCAGGAACGTGAACGAGCGCCTCACCGCTTCCTCCGTTCCGCGCGTAGACCTTCGGCGAGGAGCACAGCGGCAGCGGCGTTGATCGAGATACCGGTACGCGCGGCGTACTCCTCGATCTGCCGCTTCAGCTCAGGTGAGACGCGAAGGTTCAGCGACTCACGCGGCGCTCCTCTAACCACAACCAAAACGCTACCACTTCCCGGGAGGGGGAAGCATGGATTCACCTCCGGCCCGAAGGCCGGAGTACCCTCCGCACAAGATCTGATGGTCGGCCGGCACGTGAGGCGGTGACCGCGCTCAGCCCGATCATCGGCTACGACGAGGCCGCGCGGATCGCCCACCGCGCGCTCGACGAGGACCTCGCGCTCAGGGAGGCCGCTCTTCGGTCCAGCATCAGCCAGGCCCTGTACGACAGGGTCGTCGACCCCGAACGCCTCACCCGGCCCGGCGTGGCCGCCGCGGCGGACGGCACGCCCGGCTGAGGCTCCGGCCGAGACGGGCCCGGTCGTTCGGGACACGGCCGCCGCCCGGGCACGGCCTCCGGACGGGCCCGCTACTCGTCGGCGGCCGTGCCGGATGATGCGGTGAGCGGGCGTTCCCTGAGCAGCAGCGCCAGCACCAGGCCCGCCCCGAACACCACCGCCAGCCACAGGAACATCGGCACCAGCCCGTCGGCGTAGGCCCCGGCGACGAGCGCGCGGGCGGCTGGAGGCAGCGCGGCGGCGGCCTCGGGCGTCAGGCGGTGCGGGTCACCGGCCCCGCCGAGCACGGGGCCGAGCCCCGCGGCGACCCGGTTGGCGAACACCGAGCCGATCACCGCCGCCCCGACGGTCACGCCGATCTCCCTTACGAAGACGACCGTCGAGGTGGCGGTGCCGACCGAGGACTGGGGAACCGCGATCTGCACCGCGGTGATCGAGACCTGCATGAAGCAGCCGACCCCGAGGCCGAGCAGCACGAGGTAGGCGGCCAGCAGCCACGAGGGCGTCTGCGTGGTCATCGACCCGAGCAGCAGCATCGAGGCGGCCGCGAGGGCGGTGCCGACGATCGGGTAGATCTTGTAGCGCCCGAACCTGCTGATCAGGAGACCGGTGCCGATGTTCGCCGCGAGCAGGCCGAGCGTCAGCGGCACCAGGAACAGGCCCGCCGCGGTGGCACCCATCGAGTACACCATCTGGACGTACGACGGCACGTAGCTGACCACGCTGAACAGTCCGGCGCCGACCACGAGGCTCAGTCCGCCGGCGACCAGGACCGTGCGGTCGGCGAGGAGGCCGAGCGGGATGAGCGGGTCGGCCGCACGGCGCTCGGCGAGCACGAACAGGAACGTTCCCACCAGTGTGAACGCGCCCAGGCCCAGGATCGTCGGGGACGTCCAGCCGTGGAGCGTGCCGCCCCAGGTGCCGATCAGGACGAGCGCGGTCGTCGTGACGGCCATCAGCGCGGTGCCCGTCACGTCGAGGGGGGCCGACAGCCGCCGCTTCGGCAGCCGCAGCGAGGTGGCGGCGAGGACGAGCGCCACGATGCCCAGCGGCAGGTTGATCCAGAAGATCCAGCGCCATCCGGCGCCGTCGGTGAGCGTCCCGCCGATGAGCGGGCTGACCACCGTGGCGACGCCGAAGACCGAGCCCAGCGGGCCGAGGAACCTGCCCCGGTCGCGCGGCGGGACCAGGTCGGCGACCACGGCCTGCGACAGGATCATCAGTCCCGCGGCGCCGAGCCCCTGCAGGGCGCGGGCCAGGACGAGCTGGACGATGTCCTGGGCCGCTCCGCACAGTGCCGACGCCACCAGGAAGACGACGATCGACCCGAGCAGCAGCGACTTGCGCCCCAGGGCGTCGCCGAGCTTCCCGAAGACCGGCATCGCGACCGCCGTGGCGAGCGCGTAGGCCGCCACGACCCACGACATGTGTTCCAGGCCGCCGAACTCTCCGACGATGGCGGGCAGGGCCGTGGCGACGATCGTCTGGTCCAGCGCGGACAGGAAGGTGACCAGCAGCAGGGCGACGAAGACCCTCCCGAGCCGGGGAGCGGGGGCTGGAGGCGAGGCCGAGACAGGGGACTCGGACAGGGATGAGGAGGAAGGAAGGGCCTCGGACCGCACGGAGGTGCCGGGCATGACAGGGGGATGATCCACGAGAGACTTCTCCGCGGGTCTCCGCTCGCGCTGTGCGGCGGTGACGGCGGCAGGAGGCGCGGCACGGGACATGATCGTCCCGGGCCGACGGGCGGCGATGTCAACACCGCGCCCCGTCGTCCTGACAAGTGTCCCATGCCCCCTTCCGCAACATCCGCCCCGGGTGCGCCTTCCGCCGCCGTGCCGCGGACGGGCGCGGTTCCGTGCCGGAGCCGGAACCACACCGGAACCGTCCCGCGTCGCGACCCCGATTCGGCGGCCCGTACGGGAAGACCTTCCGTGCCGGACGAACGCCGGGGAAGGCCCCTCCCGCGAGGTGGTGGGCCGCTGTGGCCGCCGCGACGGGAACGGGCCTCGCGCGTCAGGTCACCGGTCTCGGTCGTTTCCACGATTCGTGTCCCCGGATTTCACAAAACAGAGCCAGTCAACTGAGAAACACTTTGTTTGTTAATTCTATGTTTCTGAAAACTTCGAGCGTGCCGGGCGTTCGTCACCCCGACGGCGGGTGCCCCCTCCGCGCCACCATTCCCGCACTATGAATTTGACCTGGAAAAACGGACCTCCGCCCTCTGGCGACAGCGTCCGCCTCCCCCGCGCGGGTGACCCGGCATCCACCTGGAGAGTGACGCCCAGCGGGCGAACGGATGATGACCATGTCGTTAGATGTCACGTTGTCCCGTTAGATGTCCCACTTCTTCGTTTCCAGGGGAACAGTTGTGTTGAACACCAGGACAGGCTCGGTAAACGAGCTGACCGTGGCCGAGTTTCTCCTTGAGCAGCTCGACACCCTAGGGGTGGACGCGGTTTTCGGCATTCCCGGCGGAAACATCTCCGCGTTCATTCAGGCTCTGCGAGAACATCCGAAAATCAAATTCATCATCGCCTCTCACGAGGGCGGAGCCGCCTTTATGGCGGACGGGTACGCGCGATCGACGGGAAAGCTGGGCGTGTGCCTGGTCACCGCGGGCCCTGGCGCCCTCAACGCACTGACCGGGGTCGCCTCCGCTCACCGCGACCAGGTTCCGCTGCTGGTGGTGGGCGGTCAGGTCCGGACGGATCTCTTCGGCCTCAGGGCGCTCCAGGACAGCAGCGACCTCGGCACCAACATGACCGCGATGTACTCCCACGTCTCCGGGTTCTCCACCGGCCTGAGCGACCCGGGCTCCTTTCCCCGCATCCTCTCCCAGGCGATCAACGTCGCGACCGGCCCCCGTCCCTGCGCCGTGTACCTGTCGGTTCCCGCGGACATCGCCCGGATGCCGGTCGGGGACGAGAAGGCCGCCACGATGGTCCGCCGGCCCGGCATGGAACTCGACCCCGCCGAGGCGCGGCGCGTCCTCGGGGCGCTCTCGCAGGCACGACGCCCCCTGATCTTCCTGGGGAACGGAGCGCGGCAGGCGTTGCGCTCGAACCAGTCGTCATTCCGGGAAATCGTCCACACGCTGGGGATTCACGTCGTGACCAGCGTGCGCGCCAAGGGTATCTTCCCCGAGAGCGACGACCACTGCCTCGGCGTGCTGGGGACGGCCGGCACCGAGCGGGCGGCGGGCTACGCCGCGGCGGGGGTCGACGCCCTCCTGGTGATCGGCAGCGGCCTGGGGGAATGGGCGACCAGGAGCTTCGACCGCAAACTCGCGGCCGTCTCGTCGTACTTCCACGTCGACCTGGATCCCACGGTCTTCGGTCAGTTCCTCAAGGGCGGCGAGCACATTCAGGCCGACGCGGAGGTCTTCCTGCGTGGTCTGCGCCGTGAGCTGCCCGGGCTGGGCGAGGTGAAGCGGGCACCCACGCTCTCGCCCCCCTCCTCGCGGCCGACGCCGGTGCCGCTCCCCCGCGACAGCGGAACGGGCGTGTCGCCGGTGGCGGTGATGCTCACCCTCAACGACCTGCTCACCGGTCAGGACGACCTGTACATCGACATGGGCAACTGCACGGCATGGGCCACGCACCATCTGGTGATCGACCCGCCGACCCGCATCTTCTACCCGTGCGGCCTGTCGTCGATGGGCTGGTCGTGCGGCGCGACCGTCGGCGGGAAGATCGGTGACGGCGGCCGTGTCGCGACCGCGCTCGTGGGCGACGGCGCGTTCCTGATGAACGGCAACGAGGTCAGGACCGCCGCCAAGAACCGGGTGGGCGCGATCTTCGTCGTCCTCGACGACGGCTACCTGGGAATGGTCAACCACGGGGAGCACGCGCAGAACGGTGGACGTTTCTCCCTGAAGGACGACTTCTACGGCCTGGGGGTGGTGGATCTCGCCCAGTTCTCCCGCGCGCTCGGCGCCGACGCCTACGTCGTCGAGGAGGCCGAAGCCCTGCGGGAGGCGATGGGCGAGGCCAGGTCGGCGGCGGCCAGGTGGTCGCGGCCCCAGGTGGTCGTGGTCAAGACCGACTACCGGGTGAGTCCCCCCTACGGTGAGCGGTTCACCGCGGTGGCGGGGGACGCGTGATGGCCGGGGAGGCGCGTGCCGGCATCGGCATCGCGGGACTGGGATCGGCCCTGCCGCCGACGGTCGCGGAGGCGGTCTCCACCGGGAGCGGGCCCTCGGCCGAGAGCGGGCTGTTCAGCGGGGCCCGCAGCCGCCGGGTCCTGGCGGGCGGCGAGGCGATCGAGGATCTCGCGGTGTCGGCGTGCCGCGGGGCCCTGGAGGAGGCCGGTGTCCGCGCGGACGAGATCGACAGCCTGTACGGATACATAACGGTGTCCGAGTTCCTGAGCCCGAACGGGCTGTTCCGCGTGCACCGTGACCTGGGACTGGGGAGCCACGCGCTCGTGGTGCCGATCAACTGCGAGTTCGGCACCTTCGTCATGGCGCTCGCGCTCTCCTGGGAGTCCATGCGGGCCGGGCGTTTCACCCACGCGCTGGTGAGCGTCGGGGCGAGCTGGAGCCGTCACGTGGACGCCCGCAACCCGCACGCGGGGATGATCGGGGACGGCGCGGGCGCGGCCGTGCTCCGCCGGTCGGAACGGATGGTGATCGTCGACTGGATCCACGAGACGCGCAGCGCCGAGTACGGCGCGATGACGATGGCCGTCCGCCGGGACGCCGATGACGCTGTCCGGCCCGTCTACCGCATCGAGCCCGACGCGGGGGTGGGGGCGTTCCGGTCCACGGGGATGGACGGGCCGCCGGACCTGATCCGGAGGCTGCTCGGGCGTCACGGGATCGACGCCGGGGAGGTGACCGTGATCGGCCACCAGGCCTCCGACGTTCTACTGGAGCACTGGCGGGATCGCCTGCGTCCGGCCCGCTACCACGACACGCTGAGCGACTACGGCAACCTCACCGTCGCCTCCGCGGCGGTGACGCTCGTCGCCGCCGCCGACGTCATCGACACGCCGTACCTGGTCTTGTTCGGCGTGGGGATCGGCTCCTACCAGATCGCGCTGTTGATCAGGAGATGAGAGACGGCAGGGCGCCGCGTGGCGCCTCGAAGGCCACCCCGGCCGGTCTTCGCCGGCGCCCGAGTCGTCGCCCCGGTCACAGGACGGGGTGATCCGACCGGCAAGGCGCGAGAGCCCCCGGGGGGCGACGTCCGAGGAGGCGCCGGCCGGGAGGAAACGATCCCGGCCACGCCGCAAGCTCCGACGTCAACACGCCGTGGTCGGCAGAAGCTCGTCCGGCTGCCCGAGTATGAGGACCTCACGGGTGAACGCCATCCGGTACGTGCCGATGAAGACGTGCTCGTCGGGCAGCAGGATGCCCTTTTTGGCCTGGAGCAGCGCCATATGGTCGGACACCGGGTTGTCGACGGCCAGTTCGGCGATGCCGTCGTAGGCGGGGGCCTCATAGGGTGACCAGCCGCGGAAGTCGGCGGCCAGGCCGACGTTGGTCGTGTAGCGGACGAGCGTGTCGCCGAGAACGTCCCGGACGAGGGGCATGTGCCGCTCGCGCCAGTGGGCCGCCGTCTGCGCCGGGGTCATGTCGGGCCGGCGTGCCAGCATGAACAGCACCTTGACGCCGCGGTGGGCACGCGCCCTGTCGACGTGGACCTGCTGGTCGGTGGCCATGTGCTGAAAGGTACCCATGAAGTCTCGCTCGCCGTCGCGCAGTCGGCCGGACGCCTCGGCGACCAGAGCGGCGAGCTCGGCCGGGTCGTCGACGTCGTACCAGCCTTCGGCGACGCCGTCCCAGGCGGGAGCCTCATCCGGGGCCCAGCCGGAGTAGTCGGCAGGCATCCCGACATTGCACGCGTAGCGCAATAACCGTTTGCCATACGCCTGCACCACCTTCGGGGCGTGCACCCGCGTCCAGTAGTCGACGGCTTCCTCGTGGGTCAGGTCGAGACGTCGGTTCCACAGCGTGAACAGCTTGATCACATCGCACTCCTGTCGGTGTTCGCCGGCGGGGACGGCATGGGTGGTCTGGGTACTTCCCGGTACCGGGAAGGTCGCGAGGCGCCGGGCGGGTGAGAACCGAGACACGCGGGCGGCGACCGGCTCGACCGGTCGCCGCCGGCACGTGCTCACGACCGGTGCGTCCGCTCCCCCGTGAGCCGTTCGCGCAGCCGGAACTTCTGCACCTTGCCCGACGCCGTGAGCGGCAACGCCTCGACGACGGACCACTGCTTCGGGACCTTGTGGCGAGCGAGCCTGGCCAGGCAGTACTCGCGCAACCCCGCCACGTCCGGCGTACGACCGGGCGCCGGGCGGACGAAGGCGGCGACCTGCTCGCCCCACGTGTCGTCCGGCACCCCGACGACGGCGACGTCGGCCACGTCGGGATGCTGGAAGATGACGTTCTCGATCTCGCGGGGGTAGATGTTCTCGCCACCCCGGATGATCATTTCCTTGAGGCGTCCCTCGATGCGGCAGTAGCCGCGCTCGTCCATACTGGCCAGGTCGCCGGTGTGCAGCCAGCCGTCGGCGTCGATGGCCGACATGGTGGCTACGGCGTCGTCGAAGTAACCCGTCATGACGTGATACCCGCGGGTGCACAGCTCTCCGACGGTGTTGACGGGGAGGGTCGTGCCGTCGGAGGGATCGACGATGCGCACCTCGGTGTGGGGCAGGGGCCGGCCGAGGGTCTCCATCCGGTCCTGCCGGCCGTCCTCGGACGAGGTCGCGGTGATGACCGGCGACGCCTCCGTCTGGGCGAAGAGGACGCTGACGACCGCGGGGGTCCGGGTCTCGATACGCCGGACGAGTTCAGGCGGTACCACGGCCCCCCCGGAGATCACCCGGGCCAGCCTGGACAGGTCCGTACGGGCGAACTCCGGGTGGTCCAGCATCCCGATGAGCATGGTGGGCACGCCGATGAGCGTGTCCGCGGTCTCGGACTCGACGAGATGCAGCATGAGCGCCGGGTCGAAGGCGGACGGGAGCACGAGCGTCCCGCGAACGGCGAGTGCGCCGAGCACGCTCACCACGCAGCCCGCGGTGTGGAACAGCGGCATCGGGCTCACCTGCACCCCGCCGGGGGTGAGCCGGCATCGCTCGGCGTAGAGGCGGGCGTTGTTGACGATCCCGCGATGGTGCAGGACCGCGCCCTTCGGGGTCCCGGTGGTTCCCGAGGTGTACTGCACCTGCGCGGCGCTGCCCGGGTCGACCTGGGGAAGCGGGGTGTCCGGCCGCCCCACCGGCAGGAACCGGTCCCAGTCCGCGAAGCTGACGACCTCCCGCAGGGCGGGCAGGTCCGGACGTACCCTCGCCAGGGTCCCGGCGAGGTCGGAGCCACGGTAGCCGGGAATCAGGAACACCCCGGCCGCCCGGGACTGCCTGAGGACGTGACGCAGTTCCTCCGCGCGCAGCGCCGGGTTGACGGTGACGATGGTGACGCCGGCGAGCGCGGCACCGTACTCAAGGAGCACCCACTCGGGCCGGTTGTCGGCCCAGACGGCGACTCGCTCGCCGGGCTCGAAACGGGTGAGCAGCCCGTGAGCGACGGCCTCCGCCTGCTCAAGCAGTTGTGCGAACGTCCACCGGCGGCGTCGTGCCGCGTCGGGTACGCCCTCGACGAGGGCGACGGAGCCGGGGCTGTCCTGCGCCGCGGCGCGAAGCGCGGCGCCGACGGTGAGGTCGGCGAGCGGCGACGTCACCTCGGCGGACCACCAGGATCGGGTCAGCGGCCTCGGCTCTCCCGCCTCGCCGGCCGGGTGCGCGTACGGTGTGGGAGTCATCGCGGAATCTCCATCTGAGTCTGGCGGGCCTGTTCGGAGGCCGGGGTGGTGGGGGTTCGTGGCCGCCATCGCCACGGCCGTGGTGGTGTGGGGTCTCGCGCGTCAGGAGGCGAGCGACTCGATCAACCCGGCGACCGTGGCCGGCATGACGCGTACCGCGTCGTGCGGGCCGGCCAGTTCGTAGTAGTCCCAGTCCGGCGAGTCGCGCGCCGCGATCGCGTACGGCTCCACGATCCCCAGAGGGCGGGCGTTGCAGTAGACGAAGGTACGGCGGGCGGTCGGCTCGGCCGGTGCTCGTACCGGTTCCTCCATCGTGCCGATGGGGTGCGAGGTCAGCCGCCGCGCGATCGCGGCGGCGCGCTCGCCGGACCAGCCGGTGGTGTCCTCGACGGGGAACATGGGCGGGATGAGTGAGGGGGTGCCCGCGGCCCCGGCCAACGCCCGGGCGGCCGTGGTGAAGTCCGGGCCCAGCAGGTCACCCACGGACTGGCCGTCCTGGGGTACGAAGGCATCCAGATACACCAGTTCGGCCAGCCGATCGCCCCGCTCGGCCGCGACGCCGGTGATGACCATTCCTCCGTAGGAGTGGCCGACCAGTACGACATCGTCCAGCCCGTGCTCGTCGATGACGCGAACGACATCGGCGACGTGCGTCGACATGTCGGTCTGGGCTGTGGCCTCGCCCGCCCGCTCGGCCAGGCCGGTCAGCGTCGGCGCGTGGACGGCGGCGCCCGCTTTCCGCAGCCTCGCCGCGACGTCGTCCCAGTGCCAGCCGCCGTGCCAGCCGCCGTGTACGAGCACGCAGGTGCGAAGGGTCATGTGAACCTCCTGAGATGGCCGCGGCCGTGGCTTCGACCAGCGAGGGCCGGCCGCCCGGGGGCGCGGCGGGTAAGGTGGGCCCACTATCACTCGAACAGTGCTCGTGTGTCAATATCACTGTTCTAGAAGCACGATCACCATTCCCGACCGACGACCGGGTGACCCCAACGGCTCGATCCCTCGACCTGGGCTACCCGGCGACGCCGCTTCCACGGAGGCACCGGTCTGCTCGGTGATCTCGAAACGGCGGGAGCCTCCGCTTGTTCGATCAGCAAGGAGCGGCGACGCTCCCCCATCGCAGAAAAGGAGTCCGATGAACACCCTGGCCACCCCTGACGACCGCGCATCCCTTCTCGACCACGATCGGCGTTTCTTCGACACCCTGGTCGCCGGCGACGCGGCCCGCCTGAGCGAACTGCTGGCGGACGACTTCATCCTGGTCAGCGTCAATGACGGCGCGGCGGTGCCCGGCTCCGTCCTGCTGGACGCGGTGTCGTCGGGAGCCGTCCGGTTCCCGGCCGTCCAGTCCTTTCCCGACGAGGCCGTCGTGCGCCGGATCGGCGATGTCGGCATCGTCGTCGGGCGGACCGGGATGAACTTCACCAACCCCGACGGCAGCACGTTCACCGGCGGCAGCAGGTACACCCATGTCTTCGTCGCCGACTCCGGCACCGGATGGCGCCTCGTCTCCGCCCAAGGGACGGAGATCAAGGCCGGGGCCTGACCTCGTCCCGTCTCCGTGCTCTCCTGGCCGCCCCGGTACGGAGACGGGACCCGAGTCGCCCCCGGCAGATGCCGCCACGACATGATCGCCGAAGACCGGATCGAGTGATAGTACACTGCTCGTGTGTCACGAGCAGAGTTCGAACCAGAGCGGCGCCGGTCGGATTCGGCCCGTGCCAAAGGCCGGCTGACGTTCACACGCATGGACGTGATCAGGGCCGGCACCCGGCTTCTCGACACGGAGGGTGTCGAGAAGCTGTCCATGCGCAAGCTCGCCAACACCCTGGGCACCGGCTCGTCGACGCTCTACTGGCATGTCAGGGACAAGGACGAGCTGCTGCTGCTCATCCTCGACGAGACCCTCCATGGAGTCACCGTTCCCGCCTTCGGCACCTGGGATGTACGGCTGCTCGAGACCCTCGCCCGTTGTCACGAGGCGCTGCTGCCGCGCCCCGCGCTCGTCGACGTGCTCTGGCGTGCGGCCTGGGAACTCGGGCCCGAGACCTTGAGGGTGGCGGACGCCCTCATCGGACTCGTCGCGGAGAGCGGCCTGCCGGATGACGAGGTGGGCGACTCCTACATGGCGCTCATCACCTTGCTGTTCGGGTTCGTGGCGGGCGAGCGCACCTCGCCGGGAAATCCCCGCTACAGCGAGACCCGGGCGGAGGGGGAGACCGCGGGTTCCGGGCCGCCGTACCCCAACCTGATGCGATACGCACCGGGTACGGGTGTGGAGACGATGACGCGCCAGTTCCGCTACGCCGTCGAGCGATTCATCGCGGGAATCAAGCTCCGCGTGGCCGAGCACGAGCAGGCGGCCGGCGCCCCTCGGAGCTCGTGACGAGACCGAGCACTCGATCGGGCCGGGCCGACGGGCTGCGCCGGCGACAACGCGGCCCGTCGGCCTCGCGCCGGGTCCCCGTCAGCCGGTGGCCGCGGGCCGGTCGGGGTCGTTGGACCACTGCGACCACGACCCGGCGTACAGGGCCGCGTGGACCCCGATCCGCTCCAGCGCGAAGACGGTGTGGGCGGCGGTCACCCCCGAACCGCAGTAGACACCGACCGCCGTGCCCTCCTTCACCCCGAGGGCGCCGAAGCGGGCGGCGAGTGCCTCCTCGTCGAGGAAGGTCGCATCCGGCGTCAGGTTCTCCCCGGTGGGGGCGTTGACCGCGCCGGGGATGTGGCCGGCGCGCGGATCGACCGGCTCGGTGTGGCCGAGGTAGCGCTCGGCCGCCCGCGCGTCGAGCAGCACACCGGTGCCGGCGAGTTCGGCCGCGGCGTCGGCGTCGAGGACGGGCAGGGCACCGGAGGTCAGCGTCACGTTTCCCGGTTCGGGCCGGACCTCGCCGGTCTCCACCGGATGGCCCGCCTCCGTCCAGCCCCGCAGGCCGCCGTCGAGCAGCCGCACCGAGGACACCCCCGCCCAGCGCAGCAACCACCACGCGCGCGCCGCGGACAGGCCGCCACCGGCGTCGTACACGACGACCTCGTCACCGTCGTCCAGCCCCCAGCGGCGGGCGGCGCGCTGGAGCGTGTCCAGGTCCGGCAGCGGGTGCCGCCCCTCCTCGGGAGAGGGCGGGGCCGCCAGTTCGGTGTCCAGGTCGACGAAGACGGCCCCCGGCAGGTGGCCTTCGAGATAGGCGCGGTGGCCGTGCGGGTCACCGAGCTGCCAGCGAACGTCGAGAAGCCGGACGCGCGCTCCTGACCCGAGCCGTTCGGCCAGCTCATCCGCACCGATCAGTCCGGTCGGGCTCTCACTCATCAAATACCTCCAGCGTGCAGACCCCGTCCTGCAGGGCGGGGAGGATGTCAACGTTCCGTCCTTCTGACATTCGAATACGGCGTGGCTCAGACCTTGCGGCCGGTCTCCTGAATTTGGCCGGGATTTTGGAACCAGTGGGTCACCCAGGCGTCGGGGTCACCGGCGAGTTCGCGAATATGGCCGGGCAGCGTTCCCCCGGCGATGTCGGCCAGTGTCACCGATTCGAGAATGGATCTGAGGGTGGCCCGCATGGCGATCCACACGATCTGCAACCCCTCCGTGGGCGGACCGTACTCGATGTCCTGAGGACATTCTCCGCGAATGACGGTGAGCGGCCCGTTGAGGGCGCGGATGACGTCGGCGATGACGACCTGGTCGGCGGGGAGGCGGAGCCGGTGCCCGCCTCCGGTGCCGCGCTGGCTGGTGATGAACCCGGTGCGCCGAAGCTCCGCCATGATCGCTTCGAGGAACTTGTGCGGGATCTCCTGCCCCTGCGCGAGTTCCTCGGAGCTGACCGGGCGGTCCGCGTGCGCCGCGAGCTGTGTGAGGGCGCGCAGGGCGTAGTCGGTCTTGGCCGAGATTCGCACCTGGGCCTCAGTGGGCCCGGTCGCACGCGGGCGGCTGCGCCTGCGGGTGTTCAGGCATCCGTGGCCGCGCCGTCATGGGGGTGTGTCGCAAAGCCCTGTTCCTTCCATGCGCTGAACCCGCCAAGAATATGGGTGACGTTGGTGTACCCCAACTCCGCGAGCTTCTGAACGACCGGCCCCGAACCGCGCTCCGACGAGCAGAAGACGACGATCTCCCGGCCGGGATCGGCGGCGTCGGCCAGCAGTTCCGGGGATTCCCGGTCGAAACTCCTCAGGACGTCGACCTTCTCCACGGCGACGGCCGTGGGCAGCAGGCCGTGTTCGGCGCGCGCCTCGGGGCGGCGTACGTCGACGAAGAGCGCGCCGGCGGCGAGCTTCCCGGCGGCCTGTTCGGGGTCGATGAAAAGATCCTCGGGCGAGACGGTCATGGTCTTCCTCTCAGTGAAGTGGCGACGGGGTGTCGAGGGACAGGTCGAAGTGGGAACGCAGGGTGGTGCCCTCATAGCCGGCACGCACCAGGCCGCGTTCCCGCAGGATCGGCACGACGTGCTCGACGAAGGACTCGATGCCGCCGGGGGCGATCGGCATCATCAGGTTGAAGCCGTCGGCCGCCTCGTTCTCGAACCAGTACTGGAGCTGGTCGGCCACCTGTTCCCCGCTGCCGATGAGCGCCCACATGCCCAGCGGGGCGAGGCCGCCGAGGCGACCGGCGAGCCGGCCGAGGGTGAGGCCCTCGTCGACGGCCATGGTGCGCAGCTCGACGAAGCCGGTGACCGAGCCGTTGAAATCCTCCGGGGCGGGGAGCAGGTGGAGTGGGACGGCGTCGTCGGGTGAGTAGCCGGACAGGTCGATGCCGAGCATGGCGCCGAGGGCGGTGAGGGCGCCGGGGTTGGTCACCAACCGGGACTCGATCTCCCGCACCAGCCGCCTGGCCTCGGCCTCGGTGGCCGCGACGTAGGGCACCACGCCGGGCAGGACCCTGATCGAGTGCGGGTCCCTGCCCAGCTCGGCGGCCCGCGTCTTGATGGAGCGGTAGACACCTCGCGTCTCGTCGATCGACATGGAGCGGGCGTAGACGGCGTCGGCGTGCGCGGCGGCCAGCTCGATCCCGGCGGGCGAGGCCCCGGCCTGCACGATCGGGGGACGTCCCTGCGGCGAGGGCGGCACGGTCAGCGGCCCGGCCACCGAGAAGTGCTCGCCGACGTGGTCGATCGGGGTGATGCCGCCGGGACGGATCATGGTGCCGGCCTCGCGGTCGGCCAGGATCGCGTCCGGCGCCCAGCTGCCCCACAGCCGCTCCAGCACCTGGACGAACTCCTGGGCGCGGGCGTAGCGGTCGGCGTGCGGGATGTGCCGCTCCCTGCCGTGGTTGCGGGCGACGTGGTCACCCGCGGAGGTGACGAGGTTGACCCCGGCCCTGCCCTTGCTGATCAGATCGAGGGAGGCGACCTGGCGGGCGACGGTGTACGGGTCGCTGTAGCTGGTGGAGACGGTGGGGATCAGGCCGATGTGGGTGGTGCGGGTGGCGATGGCCGACAGCAGGGTCAGCGGTTCGAAGGGGGTGTTGGCCAGGGCGTCGTTCGGGTCGCCGCGCAGCGCCGGGGTGTCGGCGATGAAAATCGAGTCGAACCCGCCGCGCTCGGCGGTCTGGCAGAGCCGCACGTAGTACTCGACGTCCAGGGCCTGGTCGGTCCGGCTGTCGGGGTGACGCCAGGCGGAGGTGTGGTGGCCGACGCCGCTGAGGTTGAAGTTCAGCGACATCGTACGGCGGGGCGGGGTCACGTCCAGGTGCCTTTCTCGTTCAGTCCGAGGGCGGCGCGGCCGACGGCGTCGACCACGACGTCCTCGTTGGGCGGGTTGAACAGGGCGACGCGCAGGTCACGGAAGTGGCGTCCCAGCGGGGAGGTGTTCCAGACGGAGGCTCCGCCGACCAGGCGGCAGGCGTGGTCGACGGCGTCCGAGGCGTGCTGGTGGACCAGGAGCTTGGTGGCGGTGGCCTGAACGACGTCGGCGGGTTCCGGGACACCCTCGCACCGGTGCAGGGCGTCCTCCAGCAGCAGGCGCGCCTGGAGCAGGGCCAGCTCGATACGCGCGGCGTGCTCCTGGGTGCGGGGCTGCTCGGCGCGGCTGCCCGGACGGCCGTCGCCTCGGGGACCGGTGGCGAACACGAGGGCCACCTCGCGGGCCGCCTCGGCGATGCCCAGGTGGATCGAGGCCAGCAGCAGCGCCCACCAGGCGCCGAAGGTACGGGTGATCTCCGGGGCCACCTCGGGGTCGTACGCCTCGGCGACGGCGTCCGCGGGGACGGTGACGCCGTCGAGGATGACGTCGTGCGAGGCCGATCCGCGCATGCCGAAGGTGTCCCAGGTCGGCTCGATCCGCACACCGTCCGCGTCGGCCGGGACGACGAAGGTGCGCGCCACGGGCTCGGCCGCGGTGTCGTCGTCGACCGTGGCCGACACCAGCAGGTGATCCAGCGCGATGCTGCCGGTGACATAGCGCTTGTGGCCGCTCAGCAGCCACGACCCGTCGTCCCCGCGAGAGGCGCGGGTCTGGACCGCGCCGCCCCGGCTGGGGGCGCCGCTCAGCCGCTCGCTGCTGGCGAAGTTGACCAGGCCGTCGGTGGCGGCGAGGGTCCGGCCCAGCTCGGCGGCTCCCCGGCCGGGGACGTGCGGCGAGAGCAGGCGCGTGCCGTGGATGTAGTGCATGGTCAGGACCAGCGCGGCCGAGGCGTCGGCGGCGGCGAGGGTCCGGATCACCCGGCCGGCCTGGGGCAGGGTGGCGCCCCCGCCTCCGTACGCGGCCGGGATGACGAAGGAGGGCAGGCCCGCCGCCCTGAGGTCGGCGAAGGTCTCCGCGTGCGGCCGGTCCTCCCCCGCGACCCGGGCGGAGATCGCCGGAACCAGTTCCTGCAGCGCGGCGAGGACCTGCCGTTCGGTACGCGCGCCGGTCAGCGGGCTCACCATCGGGGGCTCGCGTCCGCGCCGGGCTTCAGCTGTCCGGGTACCGCCATGAGGAGTTCCTTCGTGTAGGAGTGGTGCGGGTTGTCGAAGACGCGCTCGGCCGGACCGCTCTCGACCACGGAGCCGGCGCGCAGGATCGTGACCTCGTGCGAGATCTGGCGGACGACCGCCAGATCGTGGGAGATGAACAGGTAGCTCAGCCCCAGCCGCACCTGCAGCTCGACGAGCAGCCGCAGGATCTGGTCCTGCACGGAGACGTCCAGCGCCGAGACGGGCTCGTCGAGGACCATCAGCTCGGGGCGGAGCGCCAGCGCCCTGGCGATGGCCACTCGCTGCCGCTGTCCGCCGGACAGCTCGGTGGCGTGCCGGTCGAGAACCGACGAGGGCAGCGCGACCTGGTCGACGAGCTCGGCGGCCCGGCGGCGCCGGGCGGCGCGGTCCCCCTCGCCGAACGCGTCCAGCGGCTCGTCGATGAGCGCCGCGACCGAGAGCCTCGGGTCCAGGGAGGCGAACGGGTTCTGGTAGACGGGCTGGAAGCGCCGCCGCAGTGGACGCAGCGTCCTGCGGGTGGCCGTGGTGATGTCCACCCCGTCGAACAGGACCCGTCCCCTGGTGGGGGTCTCCAGCCGCAGCGCCATCCGCGCGGTGGTGGACTTGCCGGAGCCCGACTCTCCGACCAGGCCGACCGTGCGGCCCCGGCCGACGACGAGGTCCACGTCGCTGACCGCGACGGTCACCGAGGCGGCGTGCTTGAACTCCTTGGTGACACCCCTGAGCTCCAGCAGCGGCGCCGGTACGGTCCCGCTTTCCGGCGTCTTCTCCGTGTCGGTCTCCATGTCGCTCTCCGGGCGCGGACGCGATTCCGGGTATGCCTCCGGGTCCGGCCCGGCCTCGGGGCGTGATCGCGACTCCAGACGCGGCCCCGGGCGCGGCTTCGAGCGCGCCTCCGGGTTCGGCCCGGCCTCCGGATGCGAGCGCGCCTCCAGAGGCGACTCCGGGGCCGCCTCCGCCTCGGGACGCGGTCCGTGAACCGTCCGACCCGGTGACGAGGCGGCGATCAGTGTCGGCCCGGCCAGGGTGGGGACCGCGCCGAGCAGGCGGCGGGTGTAGGCGTGCCGGGGGTCGCCGAGAATCCGCTCGGTCGGCCCCTCCTCCACGACCTGTCCCTCCCGCATGACCACGATCCGGTCCGCCCGGTCGGCGGCCACCCCGAGGTCGTGGGTGATCAGCAGCACGGCGGTGCCGTTCGCCGAGGTCAGGCGCTGGATGTGGTCCAGGATGCGGCGCTGGACGGTGACGTCGAGCGCGCTGGTCGGCTCGTCGGCGATGACCAGCCGGGGCGCGCAGGCCAGCGCGATGCCGATCAGCACCCGCTGGCGCATGCCGCCCGACAGCTCGTGCGGGTAGCGGCGGGCGTAGTCGGCGGGGTGCGGCAGCCCGGCCTCCTCCAGGATCGTCTCGACCAGCCCCCGGACGTTCCTCCGGGTGGCCCGGCCGTGCAGCAGCAGCACGTCGGCCACCTGGTGCCCGATGCGCCGTACCGGGTTGAGCGCGACCGCCGGGTCCTGGGGGATGAACCCGATCTCGGCGCCGCGCAGGTGGCGCATCGCGCGGTCCGGCCAGCCGGTGATGTCCTGTCCGCCGAAGTGGACCTGTCCCGCGCTGATCCGCCCGGTGGCGGGTAGCAGCCCGTTGACGGCGTGCGCGGTGGAGGACTTGCCCGAGCCGGACTCGCCCACCAGTGCCACCACCTCTCCCCGGTCCACCCGCAGGCTGACGCCGCGTACCGCGTCCGTCTCGTACCGATCACCACCGCGCCGGGCCGGCCCGTACCCGACCCGCAGGCCGGTCAGGCGCAGCAGGGGCTGTGTACTCATCGGTCGTCTCCCCTGCCGGTGTCCAGGGCGCGGGCGACCCGGTTGGTCGCCAGCATGGTCGCCACGATCACCGCGCCGGGCAGGGTGGTCAGCCACCAGGCGCTCACCAGGTAGTTACGCCCCTCGGAGACCAGCGACCCCCACTCGGGAGCGGGCGGCGGCGCGCCGAAGCCGAGGAAACTCAGCGAGGAGACCGCCAGGATGGCCGTACCGAACTCCAGGGCGGCCATCACCAGCACCGAGCCCACGGCGTGCGGCAGCACATGGCGGATGAGGGATCTCCACCGGCCGACGCCCAGTGCCTCGGCCGCCTCGACGAACACCTGGGTGCGGGCACGCAGCACGTCGGCCCGCATCACCCGGGCGAAACCGGCCACCGCCGCCACACCGACCGCGACCGCCACGTTCAGCGTGCCGAAACCCAGCACGGTGACCACGGCCAGCGAGAGCAGCAGCCCCGGAATCGACAGCAGTACGTCGACGCAGCGCATGACGGCGTCGTCGAACCGGCCGCCCACGTACCCCGAGAGCAGTCCCAGGGACGCCCCGACCAGGAATCCGACCAGCACCGCCAGGGCGGTCGCGGTCAGCGAGAGCGAGGACCCGTGCACGACCCGGGAGAACAGGTCGCGCCCGAGGTGGTCGGTGCCGAACCAGTAGGTGCCGTTCGGGGGCAGCAGCTTGTCCTTCGGCGAGCCGACCAGTGGGTCGAAGGGGGCGAAGATCCCGGGTACCAGCGCCCAGGCCAGCACCAGCGCCAGGAACAGCACGGAGAACACCAGCCCGGGACGCCGCACGACCGCGCGGACCCCGCCGGCGCCACGGCGCGGCCGGTCGGGTCCGGGAGCGGAGACAGGGCCGGGTCCGAGACCGGAGCCGGGGTCAGGCGGGAGGCTCGGCGCCTCGGCTCCGGATGGCCCCTGCGGCGCGGGGCCGCCGGGGAGGGTCGTGGCGGGATCGGACACGCTCAACTCCTTCACGTGGCCGCTCGCGACGGCCGGATGCGCGGATCGAGCAGCGGGTAGACGGCGTCGACCACCAGGTTCACCACCACGAAGACGAGGGCCGACAGCACGACCAGGCCCTGGATCATCGGGATGTCCTGCGCGGCGACGGCCTGCTCGACCAGGCGGCCCACCCCCAGCCGGGAGAAGACCGTCTCGACCACGATCGCCCCGGCCAGCATGTTGCCGACCGTCATGCCGACCAGGGTGAGGCTCGGCAGGCTCGCGTGGCGCAGCACGTCGACGAAGAGGATGCGCAGCCTGGAGGCGCCCTTGGCGGTGGCGGTGACCACGAACGCCTCGTCCCAGGTCTGGCGGAGGCTCTTGATCAGGACCTGGGCGATGATCGCCGCGGTGGGCAGGGCCAGCGTCACCGCGGGCAGCACCACCGAGGCGAAGCCCCGGTTGCCGATCGCGGGAAACCAGCCGAGCCGGAACGAGAAGACCTGCAGCAGGATCAGCCCCGCCCAGAACGACGGGATCGACACCAGCAGCGGGGGCAGCGACAGCAGCAGCCGTCGCAGCCGTCCCCCGCGCAGGTAGCCGGTGAGCAGGGCCAGGCTCCCGCCGAGCAGCACGGCGATGGCGAAGGCCAGCGCGGCCAGGCCCAGGGTCTCCGGCAGCGCCTGGCCGATCAGCTCGGTGACCGGCAGCCGCTGGGGAATGGAGGTTCCGAAGTCGCCCTGGACGAACCGCCACAGCGCGATGCCGTACTGGACGTAGAACGGCTCGTCGACGTGGTACTCGGCGCGCAGCGCGGCCACCGCCCCGGGATCGAGCTCGCCCATGGACCCGGTGGAGGCGAGCATGATCTCCACCGGGTCGCTGGGCAGCAGGTAGAGGATCACGAAGCCGGCGGTGAAGGCCGCCCAGAGCACGAAGGCGCCCTGGGCCGCGCGGCGCAGCAGGTAGCGGGCCATGGTCAGCCGGCCAGCCAGGTGTCGTGGAAGAAGTGCGCGGCGTAGGTGTCGAGGACGTAGCCCTTGACCTTCGGGGAGACCGCGACGACCTTGGTCTGCTCGCGCAGCGGGATCCAGTGGCCGTGGTCGATGACGTACTTCTGCAGGTCGTCCGCGGCCTTCGTGCGGGCCTCGGGGGTGGCCGCCTCGTTCAGCGCGTCGGCGACGGCCTCCAGTTCGGGCTGCTCGGCGTTGAGCAGCGCGGAGTTGCTCTTCTTGAACAGTCCGGCGAGGAAGTCGATGTCCTTGCTGGCGCCCGAGCCGGTGAGGAAGTCGTAGTCGGCCTTGGAGATGTCCTTGAGCATCGCGGCGTTGTCGGCGGGGGTGTTGGCCTTGATCTCGACCTTCACCCCGATCCTGGCGAGCTGCTGCTGGGCGAGCTCCAGTTCCTGCTGGGTGGCGCCGAAGAAGTTGCCGATGATGTAGGTGATCTTCGGCTCCAGGCGTACGCCGCCCTTCTCCCTGACCCCGTCGGCGCCCGGCTTCCAGCCCGCCTCGTCAAGGATCTTCTTGGCGCCCTCGGGGTCGTAGGCGAGGTCCGCGCCGAAGTCCTTCCACCCGGCGGTGCCGGAGGAGACGATGCTGGTCGGGGCCTTGTAGATCTCCGGGTAGAGGGTCTCGGTGATCTCCTTGCGGTCGGTGCCCTTGAGGATGGCCCGCCTGACCGCGTCGTCGGAGCCCAGCGGGCTGTACGGGTTGGGGCGCATGCCCGGGACCAGGTTGGGCACCACCTTCGAGACGATCGTCTGCCCGGCCGAGCGGAGCTGTGGCAGGTCGGTGATCGGGATGTCGTCGCTGATGTCGAACTGGCCGCTGACCAGGCCGCCGACCCGCACCCCCGACTCGGGCACCGCCTCGAAGACGATGCCCTCCAGGTACGACGGCCCCTGGTGCGCCACCACGCCCTCGGCGCCCCAGTTGTAGTCCGCGCGGCGCTTGAGGGTGATGGACTTGTCCTTGACGATCTGGTCGAAGACGAAGGGGCCGGTGCCGACCAGCTTGCCCGCGCAGCGCTCCTCGGTGGTCGTGGCCAGCGTGGACGCCGACAGGATCGCCAGGTAGGGGTCGCTGGCGTTGCGCAGGAAGCCCAGTTCCGGCAGCTTGAAGTTCAGTTTGACGGTCAGGGGGTCGACCACCTCGGCGCCGGAGAAGCTGTTGAGCGCGTTCAGCGTCAGGGTGTCGGTCTTGCCCTCGCCGACCAGTTCGGCGAGCGTGCTGAAGTTGTCGGCGACCACCTTGGCGTCCAGGGGGGTGCCGTCGCTGAAGGTCACGCCCTCGCGCAGGTGGAAGGTGAAGGCGGTGTAGTCGTCGTTCACCTCCCACTTCGTGGCCAGCCGAGGGATGATCTCGCCCGTCTTCGGGTCCTGGTCGGTGAGGGTGTCCAGGATCTGGTGGGTGACCGTGCTGTTGCGGCCGCCGGTGAGCGAGACGTCCAGGCACGGCTGGAAGCTGGAGACCGCGATGGTCAGCTTGCCGCCCTGCACCGGCGCGCCGGTGTCGGCGCCGCTCGCGCCCGCGGTGGCCTCACCGCCCGAGGAGCAGCCGACGGCCAGCAGCGCGAGCGCGGCCCCTGCGGCTGCCGCCCGGACGGGGGAAGTCGAGAACAACGGATATCCGAACATGAGAAACCCTTGTCAAAAGGACGACCTGGAAAGGTCGGTGCGGGAGAGAGAGGCCGAGGTCAGAACAGTGAGCGGTCAGCGGACCGGACAGAGGTCTGGTCGGGGATCAGGGCGAGGGCGTGGGCGAACTGGCGGCAGACCGCCGCGACGCGGGACTCGCTCGCGCCGGTGAGGCCGACCCCGCAGGAGTGCCGGACGATGTCGGTGTCGAGCACGAACGCCCCCTGCCCCACCTGCGGACAGCCCAGCGCGCTCAGCACCGGCCGCAACGTGTAGTCGACGGCCAGCAGGTGCGCCCGGCTGCCGCCGTTGGCCAGCGGCAGTGCGACCTTGCCCGCCAGCGCGCCCGGAGGCAGCACGTCCAGGAAGGTCTTGAGCAGCCCCGAGTAGGACGCCTGGAAGATCGGGGTGGCCACCACGACCCCGTCCGCCTGCTCGATCAACTCGATCGCGGAACGGATCTGCGGATCGGCGGAGTCCCCGGCGATCAGCGCCGCGGGTGGCAGGTCCGCCGGGCTGATCAGCACCGTGGTGTGGCCCTCCAACTCCAGCCGCTCGGCGACGTTCTCGACAAGGGCCGCGGTGGCGGAACCCGGGGTCGGGCCGCCGATCACTGCTACGACAAGGGCCATGCGAAAGATCTCCTACGGCGTGCTCGCCAGACGGATGGAGAAAGAGACGAGGTGCCCCCGCGACGTCGCGGTCAGGGCGAGTGAGGACGGCTGACCGGCGGCTTCACGACAGACCCACGGGGCCGTCGTTGACGCTCGGTGATGGGTGGCCTCAGCGACAGATGGCGCCGTCGGTCCGTACGAAGTCGACGAACAGGCAGCGCACCAGATCGATCTCCGGCACGCGACGCCTGTTGTACGTGGTCAGTGCCGCGAACATAAAAACCATACTTCCATACCGGTTTAGTAGGTTTCAAGTCGTGGCCCGATCCGGATCCCCGGACACCCGTGACGGAACGTGTCCACGACGGCCTTGCCCCACCGCCGAACGGCCCGCACAGGCGCCCTCCCGGGAGCGACCACCCGTCCCGTCGAAGCCGAACTCACCCGGGCCGCCGACCTACCGCGGCGCGAACAGAGCCTGTCCCCACCCTGGTGGGCGCCCCGCGGAACGGCGCGGGTTGACACCTCGGCAGGTGGTGGAGAGACTCTCGCCGGGGAGAGTGTGATCTTAAGGAAGGTCCACGATGTCACTGCGCCAGTCATGGACAACGGACCATGACTCACTGTGCTCGGGGTACTACTCGTCGGGTAACGCCCTGGATCTGCCCATCGAGGAACTCAACCTCAAAGTCCGTCCGTACAACCTCCTCAAACGCGCGGGCATCCACGACTGCGGCGAGCTGGCCGCCCTCGGCGAACGGGATCTGCTGGCCATCGAAGGCTTCGATTCCGAGTGTGCCGAAGAGGTCGAGCAGAGGCTTACCGACGTCGGCCTGTCCCTGCGAGCCGCCCCACCCGACGGCGTCCGGGAGCACTCCGTCTTCATCCGGCACAGCTCTCGGGCGTCCGTCCACGCGGTGGCCTTCCACCCCGACGGTCACCTACTGGCCACCGCCGGCTCGGACGACACGGCACGGCTGTGGGACACCAGAACCGGCCAACCCGTCGGCACCCCTCTGGCAGGCCACACCGACTCCATCTGGTCGGTGGCCTTTCACCCCGACGGCCACCTGCTGGCCACCGCCGGCTCGGATGATGCGGCGCGACTGTGGGACACCACCACTGGAAAGCCAGTCGGCGCCCCCCTGTCCGGCCACATCAGATGTGTCTACGCGGTGGCCTTCCACCCCGATGGCCACCTGCTGGCCACCGCGGGCTGGGATTACGGGGTACGGCTGTGGGAGGTCTCCACCTGCAGGCTCATCGCCCTATTCACCGGACACACCGGCGCCATCGGGTCAGCGGCCTTCCATCCCGACGGCCACTACCTGGCCACCGCGAGCGACGACGGCACCGTACGGTTGTGGGACGCCACCGGCCAGACCGTCGCCCTGTTCAACCACACCAAGCCGGTCCACACGCTGGCCTTCCACCCCGACGGCCACCTGCTGGCCACAGCGGGCGAGGACGGCACCGTACTGCTGTGGGACACCACCACCGGAAAGCCCACCGGCGCCCCGATGACCGGCCACACCGGCTCCATCTGGTCCGTGGCCTTCCACCCCGACGGCCACCTGCTGGCCACCGCCGGCGCCGATCGCACGGCGCGGCTGTGGGACACCGCCACCGGCCGGCCCCTGTCCATCGGCCATCCCGGGGCCGTCGCCTCGGTGGCCTTTCATCCCGACGGCCGCCTGCTGGCCACCGCCGACACCGGTGGCGCGACACGACTGTGGGACATCTCAGCGCTACATCCGTGACCCGTCAGAGCGGAGAGTCGAAACGCACCAGGCCCTGCCTGAATGCTCAACGCGGCCTATGTCGAGTCGGCCGGTGCGGGTCAGGTAACCGATCGACCCGACGAGATCGCCGTCCTAGCATTGAGACCTGACAAAGCCCTACCGGTCCAGGTGCCATGCGCGAACGAAGCCCGCGTAGTCAACCGACAGGAGGGTGCACTCGTCGGGCGAGACGAAGAAGGCCGACACCTCCTCACCGTGGCCGACGAAGTGGTCGAGGAGTTCGCCGCTCGTGCGGGCGACGACGACGCGCCGCGCGCCGCGGTCCCACCCGATGACG
Source organism: Streptosporangium sp. NPDC001681 (assembly GCF_040298085.1). Lineage (NCBI taxonomy): Bacteria > Bacillati > Actinomycetota > Actinomycetes > Streptosporangiales > Streptosporangiaceae > Streptosporangium > Streptosporangium sp. NPDC001681. The sequence goes on from NZ_JBEOZN010000005.1 coordinate 102,345, forward strand.
CGGTCGGCACCGATCTCCTGGTACCAGCGGACGTTGCCGATCGGGTCGGGGAACTGACGGGTCCCCGGCTGGGCGGACGGGTTCTCCAGGTCGATCACCGCATAGCCGCCGGGGATCCGGTGCAGCACGCGGCGGCCGTCGTGCGGGTCCCGGCCGATGTCCCGGGGCAGTTCGTGGAGCAGGAGGCACCGCTCGGGATCGATCAGGAACGCCCGTTCCGGGCGGGAGTAGGTCTCCAGCACGATGTGCGGCCCGATCGCGGAGATCCTCGGCCAGTTGACCGGAGCGATGCTCAGGTCGATGGACGCCTCGTCGATCGCAAAGTGCTGGGGGTCCGTCGTCTCACGGGTGTTCAGATCGATTCGCAGCAGGGGGAAAACGGGCCGGGGGTGGTAGTGGCCGTCGATCATGTAGGCGGTGTCGCCCGCGATCCGTGGCGGCCCCGGGGTCTGGGCGTGCCACACGAGCCGTCCTGTCGCCACCTCCCAGGCCCGCAGCGTGTCCCAGGTCGCGTGCCAGACGAGGTCGCCGCGGAAGAACAGCGTGGCCTGGCGGCCGACGAACCTGTCGAGAGCAGGGAAGTCCTCCAGGGCCACCCCCCGCATCCGGTCCGGCCGCTCGAAGTCGAGCCTGGCGAGCGTGCCCTCGCGGACGATCCAGTGCTCGCCGTCGCGGACGCCGTGCGCGACGCCTCTGGTCCACCGGTTGACCGTCGCGCCTCGTGGAGGTGCCAGGAGTCGGGGCTCGCCGAGCCGCTCGATCGCTCCGGTCGCGGTGTCGCAGCGGTGGACGACGCCGTCGCGTCCGCCGAGGGCCACCATGGCGCCCCGTTCGGCGACCGCGAGGGCGGTCACCGCCGCGTCGCGGTCGGGCTGGCGGCGGCTGCCCGTCCGCCTGAGGACTCCCGGGCTCGCGGACGCGAATGTCGGGACGCGGCTGAGCGAGGCCAGCACCTTCTCCTGGGAACGGTCGGCTACCGGTTCCACGTAGAAGACGGCGGCGTCGGCCTCCAGGTCCCAGACCTGAACGTCACAGCCGGTCTGCAGGACCGCCAGATGCCCGCGGTCCGGGCTGAACGCCAGCGGGCCCGCCCATGCGCTGGCCAGCTCCCGGTCCCGGTCTCTGGTCTGTCGCCCGCTCTTCGCGGAGACGCGCCGCAGCCACCAATTCCGGTTGTCGGCCTCCCACAGGTGATCGGGCTTCTCGGCGAAGCGCACCGACACCTGCCGGACGCCGTTCCTGCCCCTGCGGTCCCACGCGTGGAGTTCGACGCCGGTGCGGGCGTCGTGGACACGGACGCGGACGCGGTCCTTGACCACCACGAGGCGCCGCCCCGAGGGATGGACGTCGAAGTCGGTGGTCTCTCCGTCGGCGATCGGCGTCCATGTCGACTCTCCCAGCTCGCGGTCGAGCCGGGCGACGTGCGAGTCGCCAGCCAGCCACACGTCGCGCGGCGTCACCGTGACGAAGTGCGCGGGATGGTCGAGCGCATGATCGGCTTCGACCTCCATGGCCGCGTTCCAGGCGATGACACGCCGCGCCGACACGCCCAGGATCCGCGGGCCGTCGGTCACCAGGTCCAGCACCGGGTCCTCCGAGCCGTCGCGCACCACGCGCACCGTGCTGGGGGATCCGATGTCCCAGGACTCGATCCGCCCGTCCTCGCGGGCCACGACCAGGAATCCGGTCTGCCCGAACGCCATCGCGGTGATTGCCGCAGCCATCCGCTCTTCCTTCCGGTGTCACGCGTGGGTCTGGATCTGCTCCCGCCGTGCCGCTTCGAGCGCGCGGGACCAGAGAGAAGCTAGAGGCCGCGACTGGCGAGCGGCTTGTCGATCACTGGGAGGCCACGAGCCGGTGACGAGCTCGATGATGCAGGTCCGATGGAGAGCGGTCGTGCCTGCACAAACTCACCGCCCGTCTGGCGGCCACCTATGGCACGGTCGTGGTCGAGAGCCCCAACGTGTCCGGTATGCCGACCAACTGCTGACCGCTCGCTCATTCGCCCCCGGCCCCCGGGTTGTCGCGGCCGGCCGGGGTGTTCGGCGCCCAATCGATGGCGCGGAACAGCTCGGCCAGACCGGTCAGGTAGTGGCCGCACCAGGCGGGCAACAGGCCCTACCAGCCTTCCTCGCGGCTCACAAGCGTTTTCCAAGCATGATCACGCACTCTGCCGACAGGACATCACGTGTTCGGGACGCGATTCTCACCGGAGTCGTCTTTCGTCTAGCACGTGCTTCTTCACGAAGGGCAGGAAGAAAATGAGAACTCGTCGTCTGGCCGCAGCGGTGCTGATAGCCGGTGGACTCGCCGGTGGCACCATGGTCGGCCCCGCCGCAGCCGCCACCACGGCGGCGGCCTCCGCGCAGGCCGCCCCATCCTGGCACCTCGCGGGCCACTACCAGTACAGAAACGACTGCACCAAAACCGGTTTCAAAGCCATTACCAATGGCGGCATCGTCCAGGCTTACAGGTGCGATCTCGAGGGCTCTCTCTTCGCCCTTTATCTCTACTACTAAAATAGTCTGAGTAAACGTCGGCTCGGGACGGATCTCTCCGTGAGTCCGTTCCGAGCCGACCGTGCAGGCCGCCCGTGTTGGCAGGCCAACTCAAGAACACCATCGGCCGGGCCCGATATCGGAGTGCGGGGCCGATCCTGATCGCCTAGCGTGACCGGGATGAGAGACCGACCGGAAGACGTCGATGAGGGCGAGTTGTCGCGGGTCCTGGGCAAGTGGGGAATCGGCGCCGCCTCGCTGGCGTATGCACCGGTCGGCTTCGGCGACCATCACTGGATCGCGGCCGGCGACAGGGGACGAAAGTGGTTCGTCACCGTCGCCGATCTGGAGCTCAAGAACGGACAGGGCTCGCAGGCCGCCCTGCGAGGCCTGCGCAAGGCCATGGACACCGCGGCGACCCTGCGTGACCAGGAGAAGCTGGACTTCGTGGTGGCGCCGCTGCGGGCCGCCGACGGCGAGACCGTCCACCTGCTCGGGCCCCGGTACGCCCTCAGCGTCTTCCCCTTCGTGGAGGGGGTTGCCGGAGACTTCGACCAACCGTTGACACCGCAGGAGCGCGGCGCCGTCCTGGACCTGCTCGCCGAGCTGCATCAGCAGACGCCTCCTGCCTCAACGCCGGTGCTTCACGCGGAGCTTTCGATGCGCGGCCTCCTGGAGAAGGCTCTCGAAGGAGTCATCTCTTGGGCGGGCGGGCCGTTCGCCGAGCCTGCCAGGACCCTGGTCTCCGGCCGCGCCCCCGGTCTGCGGCAGCGGCTGGAGGAGTTCGACCGGCTGGTCAAGGAGCTCAAGGAAAGCCACAGAGCACCCGTCGTCACCCATGGTGAGCCGCACCCGGGCAACCTCCTGCGGTTGGAAGACCGTTACCTGATGGTCGACTGGGACACGGTGGGTCTCGCATCGCCCGAACGCGACCTGTGGTCGGTCGTGCGGGAGCCAGAAGACCTGGCACGATACGCGAAGGCCAGCGGTCGGATGCCCGACGCCTCGGCCCTCACGCTCTACCGGCTCCGCTGGGATCTTGAAGAGGTGTCCATATACGTTGACTGGTTCCGCGCACCACATGACCGTTCCCTCGACATGGAACAGGCATGGGACGGGCTGGTGGGGGCCGTGGAACGCCTCACTGACAAGGCACCGGCGTAAAAACCGCCAGACGCTGCGGTAGCCGCCGATCGGCGCTCAGGAAGGCGCCGACCGAGCGCCGTCGGAGCCGGAGCCAGTGGCCACACGGCACCGTCAGCGGCCGGCTCGTTCTCGACGCCGGGCAGGCCCTGCCGGCCTTGCCCGGCCTCGTTGCCGCCTGATCGCGACGAGGCGGGCCGCGACGGGCTGCCCGAGGAGGATGCCGAGGAGGGTCAGCATCAGCCCGCAGAGCTGTTGCGCGGTGAGCACCTCTCCGGCGATCGTCGTGCCGAGCAGCACCCCGGTCACCGGGTTCAGCAACCCGACGAGTCCCACCGTTCCCGCCGACAGATGCCGTAGTCCCGCGAACCAGGCGACGAAGGCGAGAGCCGTCGCGATGACGCTGAGATAACCGAACCCGAGGATCTCGGGTCCGTCCAGGCTCGGCGGCGAGCCCTCCACCGCGACGGCGAAGGGCAGCAGGACGACGCCCCCGGCGATGAGCTGCCACGAGGTCGACGACAGCACGTCGACCTCGGCGCTCCACCTCTTGGCCAGCACGAAGCCGAACGACGACATCACCATGGCCGCGACGGACGCGAGCACGCCCAGGGGGTCGACGGCGGCCGCGCCGGTGAACAGCATGAGGCAGACACCCGCGATGCCGACGCCGGCTCCGGTCAGGTGCAGGACCTTCGGGCGCTCCGAGAGCAGTGACCAGGCCAGCAGCATCATCACGACGGGCGACGTCGCCATGATCGTCGAGGCGACGCTCGTCGGAAGCAGCTGGGCCGCCAGGTAGACGAGCGCGAAGAACGCGCTCATGTTGATGGTGCCGAGGAGCAGGGATTTCCACCACCACGCCCCCCGAGGAAGCTTCCTGCCGATGAGGAGAAGCAGCAGTCCCGCGGGCAGCGCCCTGATGACCGCCCCGTACAGGGGGTAGCCGGGCGGGAGGAACTGGTGGGTGACGAAGTAGGTCGTCCCCCACGCGATCGGCGCCATCGCCGTGACCAATGCCCAGCGAAAATTAACTTCCATGGAAGACAATATAGCTTCCTTGGAAGCTATACTCCAGACATGAGCGAACCTCTGGATCATGTAGCCCGCATCCAGCAGGAATGGGCTCGCGAGCGGCCGGACCTGGACGTGAGCCCGCAGGGTGTGATCGGGCGCCTGCATCGCCTGGCCGGACACCTCACCGAACAGCTCTGCGTCGTCTACCGGCGGTACGGGCTCGGGGAGGGAGAGTTCGACGTCCTCGCCACCCTGCGACGCGGTGGCGCCCCGTTCGAGCGCGCCCCCGGAGAGCTGGCCGCCTTCACCATGGTCACCACCGGCGCGATGACCAAACGCATCGACCGGCTCGAACGTGACGGGCTGGTCACCCGTCGCCCGAGCGAGAGCGACGGCCGCGGCCGGGTGGTCGCGCTCACCGCCGTGGGCAAGGAGCTGATCGACCGGGCGTTCACCGAGCACATACGCAACGAACGCCGCCTCCTCGACGAGCTGACCCCCGAGGAGACCGCGCAGCTCGAATCACTCCTCGCCACCTGGCTGGCCCGCTTCGAAACGCCGCTCCGGACGGATACCTGAGCCGCTCGCGGACGGACGAGAGCAGGCCCCCGCTCGAAGAGCGAGGGCCCGGTCGTGGTCTGAGCCGGTCAGACGGGGAGGTGGACGTGACGGGTGGCGCCCGGCTCCGTACTCGTCAGCGCAGGTAGAGGCGGAGCAGGTCCTCCTCGGTCTCCCGGCGCACGATCGCCCTGGCGGCCCCATCGCGGACGGCGACCACCGGGGGCCGCGTCACATGGTTGTAGTTGCTCGCCATCGACCGCTGGTAGGCCCCCGAGGCGGGGATCGCCAGCAGATCGCCGGGCCGTACGTCGGCGGGCAGCGGCAGGTCTCGGACGAGCACGTCGCCGCTCTCGCAGTGCTTGCCGACCACGGTGACCTCACGCAGCGGGGCGTCCGAGGAGCGGGAGGCCAGGAGCGCGGTGTAGGCGGCGCCGTACATGGCGGGGCGCGGATTGTCGCTCATCCCGCCGTCCACGCTGACATAGGTGTTGACGCCGGGGATCTCCTTGACCGTACCCACCTCGTAGAGGGCGACGGCGGTGGGTCCGGCGATCGAGCGGCCCGGCTCGACGGCGAGCCGCACCCGGGCGGGTACGGCCTCACGCAGCGCCGCGACCACCTCGGCCGGGCGTGGCGGGACCGGGTCGCCGGGCCGGTAGACGATGCCCAGGCCGCCGCCGAGGTCGAGCTTGGGGATCGTCACGCCGTGCTCAAGCTCGCAGGCCAGCAGGAAGCCGGCCATCCGGCGGGCGGCCAGGGTGAAGCCGCCCAGATCGGTGATCTGCGAGCCGATGTGCGAGTGCAGCCCGGTCAGCTCCAGTGAGGTGGTGGCCAGGACCCGGCGGACCGCCTCGGCCGCCAGTCCGGCACTGAGCGAGAACCCGAACTTCGAGTCGTCGCCCCCGGTGGCGATGAACTCGTGGGTGTGCGCCTCCACCCCGGGGGTGACCCGGATCATCACGCGCTGCCGTACCCCCGCCTCGTCCGCGAGGGCGGCCAGGCGCTCGATCTCGGTGAAGGAGTCCACGACCACGCAGCCGACGCCCCAGGTGACGGCGCGGCGCAGCTCGGCGACCGACTTATTGTTGCCGTGGAAGACCACCCGCGCGGGGTCCATGCCCCCGGCCAGGGCCACGGCCAGCTCGCCCCCGGTGCACACGTCGAGGCAGAGTCCGGCCGCCTCCAGCCAGCGCACCACCTCGGGGCAGAGGAAGGCCTTGCCGCCGTAGTGCACCTCCCCGTCGGGGAGCGCCTCCCGCCACTCCGCGCAGCGGCCCTGGAACTCCTCCTCGTCGAGGACGTAGGCGGGCGTGCCGAACTCGGCGGCGAGCTCCCGCACGCCGATCCCGCCGATGCGGAGTTCCCCGCCGGTCCATGCCGCAGTGCGCGGCCAGCCGTTCTCCATCACCAAGGTCATGGTGTCGAAGGTAGAGAGTGATGGCTTTTGTCCGGTCTTAGCGGCGAAGTTTTCGATGCCAAGGCTCGCAAGCATTCACGTGTGTTGGGGCCGTTACCTCCCATCGACACCATAAGCTCAACTATTCGCAAACTAGGAGATTTCGTGACAAAGCGCCTGTATTCGGTCATCGCTGTCGCGCTGGCGGTGTCGGCATTCGCCGGCGGCTGCGGGCGCTCGTCGTCGGGAACCGACGCCGGCGCGGGCGCCGCCTCGGCGGCCGGCAAGACCGCCAAGGACCTGGTGCCCGAGGCCGTCCGCAAGACGGGCGAGCTCCGGATGGCGACCTCGGAGGGCTACCCGCCGATGGAGATGTACAAGCCGGGCACCCAAGAGCTCACCGGCGTCGACCCGGACCTCGCCGAGGCGATCGCGGCCAAGCTCGGCCTGAAGGTCAAGGTGACCAACGCAGCCTTCGACGGCCTGATCCCGGGTCTGCAGGCGGGCCGCTGGGACGTGGTGATGTCCTCGATGAGCGACACCGAGGAGCGCCGCGCGGCCGTCGACTTCGTCGACTACTTCAACGCCGGCGGGGCCATCATGGTCAAGAAGGGCAACCCCGAGGGCATCAAGACCCTTGAGGATCTGTGCGGCCGTACCGTCGTGCTGGCCAAGGGCAGCTCGAACCTCGCGATCGGGCAACGGCAGGACGAGAAGTGCGCCAAGAAGATGCAGATCATGCAGAGTGAGGACGCGCCGACCGGCCTGCTGAGCATCGACTCCGGCCGCGCGGTCGCCACCATCGTCGACTCGCCCGTCGCGGCGATGTACGCCAAGGAGACCGGCAAGTACGACGTGCTGCCCGAACAGTACGACGCCGGTCCCTGGGGCATCGCGATCGACCGGCGCAACACCGCGCTGCGCGACGCCGTGGCCAAGGCGATGCAGGAACTGACCGCCGACGGCGGTTACCAGGCGGTCCTGGAGAAGTACGGCGTCGCGAGCAACGCCGTGCCCGAGGTGACGGTCAACACGAAGCCATGGAAGTGACCGGAACCGCCGCGGGCACCGAGAATCCGCACCTGCCGATCGACGCGCTCCGCCCGCCGCGGCCCGGCCGGTGGATCACGGCAGCGGTCGCCGGATTCGTCCTGGTCTGGCTGGCCTACACGATCATCGTCAACGAGAACCTGCACTGGGACGTCATCGCCGCGTACCTGATGGACGGCAGGGTCCTCGGCGGCCTGTGGGTCACGATCCAGCTCACCGTGCTGTCGATGGTGATCGGCCTGGCGCTGGGCATCCTCGCCGCGGTGATGCAGCTGTCCGGCAGCCCCGTGCTGCGGGGCGCCTCCGCGCTCTACACCTGGTTCTTCCGCGGCACCCCGCTGCTGGTCCAGCTCATCTTCTGGTTCAACATCGGGCTGGTCTTCCCCTCCTTCGGCATCGGCGTGCCGTTCGACGGCCCCAAGCTGATCGAGTGGCAGGCCAACGAGCTGATCACGCCCTTCACCGCGGCCCTGCTCGGTCTGGCGATCAACGAGGGCGCCTACATGGCCGAGATCGTCCGGGCGGGCATCCGCTCGGTGGACCCCGGCCAGCGCGAGGCGGCCGAGGCACTCGGCATGTCACACCGGCAGGTGCTTCGCCGGGTGGTGCTTCCCCAGGCGATGCGGGTGATCATCCCGCCCACCGGCAACCAGTTCATCTCGATGCTCAAGACCACCTCGATGGTCTCGGTCATCGCCGGGGCCGAGCTGCTGACCGTCTCCCAGCGCATCTACCTCGGCAACTTCGAGGTGATCGCGCTGCTCGTCGTGGCCTCCATCTGGTACATCGTGCTCACCACCATCGCCAGCGTCGGCCAGCACTTCATCGAGAAGCGGTTCGAGCGCGGCCACCACACGCTGCAGGTCAGGGTCCGCCGCAACCTGCGGCCGTTCAGCAGGGGGAACGTCTGATGACCGAGCCCATGGTGAGCATCCGCTCGGTGCGCAAGTGCTTCGGCTCCGTCGAGGTGCTCAAGGGCATCAGCCTGGACGTGCCCGTAGGCGGCGTGGTCTGCGTCGTCGGCCCGTCCGGGTCCGGCAAGTCGACACTGCTGCGCTGCGTCAACCGGCTGGAGACCATCGACTCCGGCCGCATCCGGGTGGACGGCGACCTGATCGGCTACGCCGAACAGGGCGACCGGCTCCACCACCTGAGCCCCGCCCGGCTCTGCCGCCAGCGGCAGGACATCGGCATGGTGTTCCAGCGCTTCCACCTCTTCCCGCACCGCACGGCGCTGGAGAACGTCATGGAGGGCCCGGTGGTCGTCAAGGGCGTCTCCAAGGCGGACGCCAGAAGAAGGGCGCTGGAACTGCTGGAACGGGTGGGCCTGGCGGACCGCGCGGACCACTACCCCGCCCAGCTATCCGGCGGCCAGCAGCAGCGCGTGGCGATCGCCCGCAGTCTGGCCATGGACCCCAAGCTCATGCTCTTCGACGAGCCGACCAGCGCGCTCGACCCCGAGCTGGTCCAGGAGGTGCTCGCGGTCATGCGGGACCTGGCCGTCAGCGGGATGACGATGATGGTCGTGACCCACGAGATGAGCTTCGCCCGCGAGGTCGGCGACAACCTGGTCTTCATCGACGGCGGGGTGATCGTCGAGCAGGGCCATCCCCGCGACGTGCTCGCCAACCCGCGCCACGAACGCTTCCGCACCTTCCTCGGGCAGGTCCTGTGATCCCCCACTTCGATCTGCTGCTCCGAGGCGGCCTGGTGGTCGACGGTACGGCGGCGCCCGATGCCGCCCGCTCCGCCGACGTCGGTGTCCTCGCCGGTCGCCTCACGCTGCTGCCTCCGGGAGCCCCGGCCGGCTCCCGCCACACCGAGGACGTGACCGGCCTCGTCGTCGCCCCCGGCTTCATCGACGTGCACACCCACTCCGACGGCGTCACCCTGATCGACGGGGAAGTGGGCGGCGACATGGTCCAGGCCGCCGTCCTGCAGGGTGTCACCACGGAGATCTGCGGCAACTGCGGCTCCAGTCTCTTCCCCGCCCTGCCGGAACGGCTGGCCGCGATGCGCGCGGAGAGCCGGGTCTACTTCGGCGGCGATGTCGGGATGTACGAGGGCTTCGCCGAGTTCGCCGCCGCGCATGCGGCCGTGCCCCGCGCCAACCACCTCGCCTCCCTCGTCGGGCACGGCACGCTCCGCGCCGGAGTGATCGGCCCCGTCGATCGGGCCGCCACCCCCGGCGAGCTGGAGACCATGTGCGCGCTGCTCGACCGGGCGCTCTCGGCGGGCGCGGCCGGGCTCTCCAGCGGGCTCATCTACACCCCCGGCACCTACGCGAGCACCGACGAGGTCGTCGCGCTGGCCGCCGTCGCGGCCGGGCACGGCAAGCCGTACGTCACCCACCTGCGCGATGAGATGTCACGCGTGGAGGAGGCTCTGGAGGAGGCCGTCGAGATCGCGCGCAGGAGCGGCGCCCCGCTGCACGTCTCCCACCACAAGACGGCGGGCAAGTACGCCTGGGGACGCACCGAGCGCACCCTGCCCAGAATCGCCGGGCTGCGGGCCGAGGGCATGGACGTGACCTGCGACGTCTATCCCTACACCGCGGGAAGCACGGCGCTGGGCGCGATGCTCCCGCCCTGGGCCTCGGACGGTGGGGTGTCCGCGCTGATGGCGCGGCTGGCCGACCCCGGCCAGCGCGATCGGATGCGCCGAGCCATCGCCGAGGGCGTCCCCGGCTGGGAGAACACCGTCGGCAACGGCGGCTGGGACCGCATCTCGATCGCCTGCGCGCCACGCCACCCCGAGACGGAGGGGCACACGATCGCCGAACTGGCCGCCACCCGCGGCCAGGACCCCCTCGACGTGGCCGCAGCCCTGCTCGTCGCCGAGCGGGGCGAGGTCACGATCATCAGCCACTCCATGATCGAGGACGATGTGCGGCGGGTGCTGGCCGCGCCGTACTCGATGATCGGCTCCGACGGCGTGCCCAAGCCCGGCGGCCGTCCCCACCCGCGCTGGGCGGGGACGTTCCCCCGCGTGCTCGGGCACTACACCCGGGAGCTGGGACTGCTCGACCTGGAGACGGCGGTGCACAAGATGACCGGCATGGCCGCGGCCAGGTTCGGGCTGGCAGGGCGCGGCGTGATCAGTGACGGCGCCCATGCCGACCTGGTCGTCTTCGACCCCGGCTCGATCGCCGACGGCGCCACCTTCGCCGCGCCGCTGGTCCCGCCGACGGGAGTCCACTCGGTGATCGTCGCCGGTGAGCGCGTGGTCCGCGACGGTGCCGAGACCGGCGCCCGGCCGGGGACGGTGCTGGCCACGTGATCGACGGTGACGGTGACCTCGGGAAGGACGACGGGTTCCGGGAGGATGAGGCGATGACAGAGTTCGACCTGCCGGGTGAGAGCGGCGCCGCCGCGGTGATCTCCAGGGTGGCCGTGTCGGTGCCGGGGCTGATCTCCGTCCACGAGGACGCCGAGCTGCCCCTCGCCAGCGTCGGCAAGCTGCTGCTGCTCGCCGTGGTGGCACGGGGGATCACCGAGGGGGAGCTCGATCCCGCCGAGATCGTGGAGCTGCGGGAGGATGACCGCTGCGGGGGTTCCGGTCTCCTCGGCGTCCTGTCCGGCCGCCGCTGGGCGATCGGGGACCTCGCCGTGCTCACCGCGTCGGTGAGCGACAACACCGCGACCAACGCGCTGCTGCGCCGGCTCGGCCTGGACCGGGTCGCCGAGGGCGCCGCCGCGCTCGGCTTCGCGCGGACGCGGATCCTCGACCGGATCCGCGAGCCGCGCCTGCCCTCGCACCCGCCGACCTTCGCCGTCGGTACGGCGGGCGAGCTCGCCCGGTTCGCGGCCGGGCTCGACGGCCGCCGGGAGTGGACCCGGCTCCTGCTGGGCTGGATGGCCTGCAACACCGACCGGAGCCTGGTTCCCGCCCTGCTGCCGAGCGAGCCGGAGGAGCGGGAGATCCCCGGCTCCGTTCCCGCCGGGACGGTGTGGGTGGCGAACAAGACCGGCACCGACGTCGGGGTGCGGGCCGATGTGGGTGTGATGATCGGCGCCGGGCGCCGGATCGGCTACGCCGTGCTGGCCAACGGTCCCGCCGGCGGCGAGCACGCCCTGGTGGGGCGTGCCCGCCAGGCCGGCCTGGCCATCGGCCGCCTGGCCGGCCTGCCTCCCGACCGCTGACCCGGGACACGCCGGTCGGCCACGCCGGCGTGTCCCCCGGCACCTCGGCAGGGCCTGCTCCATCCACACGTCGTATCCGGCGCCGTTGTGGCGAGAACGTCGTCGATGTTCCCGCCCCGATCGGCGGGCCGGAGTATCGGCCCGCCGAGGAGTCAGCGCAGGGCGTTGCGGATCTGGGCCGAGGCGTCGCGCAGGTAGTCGATGAAGGAGCGCAGCGCCGGGTTGGGATTGGTCGGACGGGTGGCGGCGCCGATCCTGCGATAGAGGCGGGGCCCGTCCAACCTGCACACCTGGATGCCCGAGGCCCCCTGCGCGCCGAGGCTGGGCACCAGCGCCACCCCCAGTCCGGCCCTGACCAGTCCGAGCGTGACCTCGTAGTGGTCGCTACGGCAACGGATCATCGGGCTGAACCCCTCCAGCGCGCTGGCACGCTCCAGCACCGAGACCGGGGTGTCGGTGCCGTACGTGGTGATCCACGGCTCGCCGGCCAGGTCGGCGAGCCGTACCCGCTGCCGCTGCCCCGCCGGATGGCCCGGCGGCACGACCAGAAGCTGCGGCTCGTCGAACAGGTGGGTGACCTCGACCCCCTCCGGCGGCTTCCAGGGATCGAGCGCGTGCTCGAAGACGACCAGGACGTCCAGCGCGCCACGCTCCAGGTCGGGCAGGAGCTCGTGCGGCTGGCCGAGCACCAGGTCGAGCTCCACGGCGGGGTGGCGGGCGGTGAAGGTCGACAGCGCCAGCGGCAGCAGCCGGTATCCCGCGGAGGCGAAGAAACCGATCCGCAGTTGCCCGGCGTCGGCCCTGGCCTGCGCCAGCAGATCCTTCTCCGCCGCCTCGATGATGTCGAGCACCTCCTGCGCCCGGGTCGCGAGCCGCCGCCCGGCCGCGGTCAGCCGCAGGCTCTGCGCGCCCCGCTCGACCAGGCCCACACCGGCCTCCTCCTCCAGCTTGGAGAGCTGGTGGGACACCGCGGAGGGCGAGAGCCGCAGGGTACGGGCGGCTCCCGCGATGCTCCCTGTCCTGAAGATCTCCAGAAGCACCCGCAGGCGTTGACTGCTCAGCACCGTTCCAGTATCGGCACCGGCGAAGCGGCCGGACGGCCGGGGTCCTCGGATGGCTTGTCAGCCGTCCAGACGGACGGTGACGGTGACGCGACCCGCTTCGTCACGTCTGGCGACCGCATGCCCGGTGCGATCGATCCCATCCAGCTGCAGCGATATCGGACCACCCTCGGCCAAGAAGTTGCGCCACCACATCTTGGCATCGGGGAACTGAACACCGATCGTGACAGTGTCGGCCGTGCGCCGGAAGGCGACGGGTGTGCTGAAGGTGCGTCCCGAGCGGCGTCCCGTATAGGTGACGACCGTGAGGCGTCCGCTGATCAGCCGGCCCCATCGCGGAGAGGAGCGCAACGTCAGGACACAGGTGTTGAAACGGCCGATCGCTCGCTTCGGAAGCGGCCCCCGATATCGCACAGAACCTCCATCACCACGGATATCTCTTGCCGGCCAGCGTAACCGGATAAGTGGAGAGCCCCATCCGTTTGGCCTAAAGTGGGAAACATGAGCGCTGAGGCATCTCATATGCCGGCCGTCCCCGACGCGGCCGTGGGGTTGCGCGCCGACGCGCGGCAGAACCGCGACCGCATCGTCGAGGTCGCCCGCGAACTGTTCGCCGACCGCGGACTCGACGTGCCGATGGCCGCGATCGCCCGACATGCCCAGGTGGGGATCGCGACGCTCTACCGCCGTTTCCCCACCAAGGAGTCCCTGGTCACCGAGGTGTTCGCCGATCAGTTCGAGGCATGCGTGTCGGTCGTCGACGACGCGCTGGCCGATCCGGACCCGTGGCGCGGATTCTGCGCGGCCATCGAGAAGGTTTGCACCATGCAGGCCGTCGACCGTGGCTTCAGCGCGGCCTTCGTCGCGGCGTTCCCCGACGCGGTCGACATCGAGCAGGTACGCGACCGCGCCATACAGGGCTTCGCCGAGCTGACGCGACGCGCCAAGGCGATCGGGCGGCTACGCGCCGACTTCGCGCAGGACGACCTCGCCCTGCTACTCATGGCCAACGGCGGCGTCATCACCGAACCCCCCGAAGCGGCCCTGGCCGCGTCCCGGCGGCTCGTCGCCTACCTGCTCAGCGCCTTCCGCGCCGAACAGGCCGAGCCCCTCCCGCCACCCGCCCCGCTCAGCCTGCGTGACGTCCTGAACTGAGAATCCGAACCTGGAGCGGCCGCCAGTGGATGGTCACCGGAGCCGGCGTTGAGAATCGCTCTGTGCCGTACCGGCCCCGCTGTGTTCCGTGCCGGATCAGGCGGCGCGGCCGGCCTTGAGTGAGGCCGCGGTGTCGACGACGCGGCGGGCCTGGTAACGGGCCGCCTGCAAGGCCACCTCGCTGGGTGGGCCATCGCCGGCCACGTGGGAAGTGCCGTAGGGATTGCCCGACTGGAACTGGATCGGGTCGGTGTAGCCGGGGGGCACGATGATGCCGCCCCAGTGGTAGAACGTGTTCCCCAGCGCCAGGAGGGTGGATTCCTGTCCGCCGTGGGCGGTGTTGGAGGCGGTGAAAGCCGAGTACACCTTGTCCGCGAGCCTGCCTTGGTACCACAGGCCGCCGGTGGTGTCGATGAACGCCCTGAGCTGGCCGGCCGGGTTGCCGAAGCGGGTGGGGGTACCGAACAGCACCGCGTCGGCCCAGTCCAGGTCGTCGAGGCCGGCCTCGGCGACGTCGGCGGTGTCCTGGAGATGCTGGGCCCAGTCCGGCCTGGCGCTGATCGCCTCCGGTGGGGCCAGTTCGGCGACCTTGCGCAGTCGCACGTGTGCGCCCGCCTTTCCGCGCCCTCGGCGGCGGCCTGCGCCAAGGCGTGCACGGTGCCTGTGGCACTGTAGTAAATGATCGCGACGTTCACGGGTTCCATGATCGGTTTCCTTCCTTCGCGTTCGGTTCATCGGTACGACGACACAACCCTTCGGAATGTGAGGCGATTCGCCGGCCTCACAGTTCGGTGCGCTGTCTCGTCGAACCGGTGAGGGAAGATGCGACCAAGGAAAGTCGGGGACACCGTGACCACCCCATCCGAGCCAGATCCGGGCCTGAGCGCGATCATGAGCGAGCGGCGTCAGCTGACCAATCTCGCCTACCGGCTCCTCGGCTCCCTGGCCGATGCCGAGGATGTCGTCCAGGAGACCTACGCCCGCTGGTACGCCATGTCCCGGCAGCAGCAGGAAGGCATCGAATCCCCCGGCGCCTGGCTGACCAGGGTCGCCGGTCGCATCTGCCTCGACCTGCTCGGCTCGGCACGGGCCCGGCGCGAGAGCTACGTGGGCGAATGGATTCCGGAGCCGCTGCCCGAGCGTACGGAGTGGATCAGCGGGCGGTGCGGCGGCACCACGGCCGACCCGGCCGACCGGGTCACCCTGGATGAGTCGGTCAACATGGCCTTCCTCGTCGTGCTCGAATCGATGACCCCGGCCGAGCGGGTCGCGTTCATCCTGCACGATGTCTTCCGCTACTCCTTCGCCGAAGTGGCCGAGATCGTCGGCCGTACCCCGGCGGCCTGCCGCCAGCTGGCCTCCTCGGCCCGCCGTCGCATTCGCGCGTCGCGGGCTCCCGCGGCTCCGGCGGCCCAGCAGGCCGGCATCGTCAGAGCCTTCAAGCAGGCATGGGCGGCCAAGGACATCGAGGCCCTCATCGGCCTCCTCGACCCCGACGCCACGGCGACCGGCGACGGTGGCGGACTCGTCAGCGCCGAACTCCGCCCGATCGAAGGCGCCGAGCAGATCGCGCGCTTCTTCGCCGATCGAAGCAGTGCGGTACCCAAGGCGACGATCCTGGAGTGTACGGTCAACGGTCAGCCCGGTCTGGTGGCCCGGCTGGACGGCGTCACCGTGTCGGTGCTGGCGTTCGACGTCGCAGGCGACCGGATCAAGCACATCTGGGCAGTACTCAACCCCGACAAGCTCCGGCCTTGGACGACGGGCTGACACGCCCCTCCGCACCATCGGGTCCGCCCGCTGCTTCGAACGCGGCGGCCTGGCCGCCGCGTTCGTCACCGTCCGCGCACTCATCCGCCGAGCAGGACCCCGCTACCGCCGGGACACCCGACCCACATCACGCCGACTCCGGTGACCATCTAGCGGTGTCGATGCTTCGGTAGCCGGCCTCCAGAGCGATGTTTACCGCGTCAGCGGTCTGCTCGTCGGCGACCTGAAAGACGCCGAACCCGAGTTGCGGGATCGTCGCTCCGTCGTTGAGAGTGAGGGCCGGGATTGTCGAGGTGGTCATGATGTGGCTTCTTGTCCGAGTGCGTGTGGGTTGTCGTAGAGGTGTTGGCGTCAGCGGACCGCGATCTGCGGGTCGCGAGTAGAGCGTCGGAGTTCGCCGTCGGGTGCGTAGCCAGCGACCAGGAGCAGGGCGAGACCGGCGAGGGTTACGAACGCTCCGGCCCACGGTGGGGAGGTGTAGCCGAGGCCGGCGGCGATAGTGAGGCCGCCGATCCATGCGCCGAAGGCGTTGCCTACGTTGAAAGCGGCGATGTTCGCTCCCGAGGCCAGCGTGGGGGCATCGCCGGCGTGGTTCATGATGCGCATCTGCAGGCCGGGCACGGTGGCGAACCCGAATCCGCCCATCAGCAGCAGCGCGATGATCGTGGCGACCTGGTTGCCGGCGACCAGGGAGAACACCGCGAGGATGACGACGAGCCCGACCAGGAGGGTCACCAGTGTGCCGCCGAGGCTCTCGTCAGCGGCCCGGCCTCCGGCGATGTTGCCGATGAACAGACCGATGCCGAAGAGCACGAGCAGCCAGGGCACGATCTGTGAGTCGAATCCGGAGACGCCGGTGAGGGTGAAGGCGATGTAGCTGAAGGCGCCGAACATGCCGCCGTAGCCGAGCACGGTGATGAGCATCGAGGCCAGACTTGACCGGAGCGGAAGATGCGGAACTCGCCCAGGGCGCTGCCGGAGCGCTCTTCCTGGGCTGCGCCGGCGGGGATGAGGACGGCAATACCGATCAGCGCCAGGATGCCGATAATTGTGATGGCCCAGAATGTCGAACGCCAGCCCGCGGCCTGCCCAAGGAAGGTGCCCAGGGGTACGCCGAGGACGTTCGCCGTGGTCAGGCCGGCGAACATGAGCGAGATCGCTGCGGCCTCGCGGTTCGCGGGGACGAGGTTGGCGGCGACGACAGCGCCGATGCCGAAGAAGGCACCGTGGCACAGGGCGGCCACGATCCGTCCGGCCATCATCACCTCGTAGCTGGGCGCGAGTGCGGACAGGAGGTTGCCGATGATGAACAGCACCATCAGCCCGGCCAGCGCTCTCTTGCGGTCAACGCGTGTCATCGCGACCGTGAGCGCGATCGCGCCGACTGCGACGGCGAGGGCGTATCCGGAGATAAGGTAGCCGGCCACGACCTCGGTGACGCCGAAGTCCTCGGCGACCTCAGGCAGCAAGCCCATAATGACGAACTCGGTCAACCCGATGCCGAACCCGCCCAGAGCGAGTGCGAGCAGTGCGAGGGGCATGGTGGTGTCCTCCCGGCAAGACGTGTCGATGCGGTGCCAGACACAACGACTATGAAGCGTATGCAATAGACAGCGCACACAGTAGTTGCATACGCGCTCTACCTACGCAAGTGAGGTACCGTGTCAGCAGCGAGATCGAGGAGGTTGTGAGCATGGGCATCGCCGACGATGCGGTCGAGGTGCGCGCCCGTGGATGGCGGACCCTGGCCGCCCTGCACGGCTTGATCGAGACCGAGCTGGAGCGGTCACTGCAACGCGAGCATCGGCTCTCCGTCGTGGAGTACACGGTCCTGGATGCCTTGAGCCGCCAGGACGGTTGGCATATGCGGATGCGACAGCTCTCGCGTGCGGCGGCATTGTCGAGCAGCGCGACGACCCGTCTGGTAACCCGGCTCGAAGGCCGAGACTTGCTCACTCGCATTCTGTGCGCCGATGACCGGCGCGGCATCTACACCGAACTCACTCCGGCAGGGCAGCGGCTGCTCGCTGAGGCCAGACCCACCCACGACAAGGTACTGGAGGAGTCCCTGGCGCAGGCGCGCGAGCTGCCGGAGCTGGCACCCCTGGTGGACGCGCTTCACGCCGACGCCCCAGTGTGACCGGCACCGCCGACACCTGCCCGACTCGACGCTAGAGATCAGCGTCCACATCCAGCCGGCGCCGCACGTGCTGTGCGATGTCGACGAGACGGGCTTCCGACAGGCGGCTGCTGGGGCCGGCCACGCCAAGGGCGGCTCCCCGGCCGAGGGGCACGGCCACGCAGGACACGCCAGGGTGGAACGCATCGAGGTCGATGGCGAATCCTCGCGCGTGCGCGTCGCGGACCGACTCGGCATGCCGTGTCCATGCGGCGGGATCGTTCGACTCGATGCGCGCCGCGAGGGCCGCATCGTCGGCGAGGAGGGCGTGGCCGATCGCGGTGCCCAGGAGCGGCTCACGCTCCCCGGCGGTGACCGTCAGATGCAGCGGTTCGGTGGACAATACGGCGTCTGCGCACAGGTAGTCCGTCCCGGCGGCAAACGCGAGGTAGGTCGTCTCACCGGTCTGCCGCGCAATGGCCTCCAGCACAGGTCGCACGCGCGCCCGCAGGGCCTGCTCCGCCTCCACCCTGGGGCGCACAAGGCTCTCCAGCTTACGGGTGAGCCGGTACGGTGCGCCCCGGCCAGGCTGTTCGACGTACCCCAGCGCCTCCAGCGAGGCGAGCAGGTTGTGGGCGGTACTGCGGTTCAGACCTGCCGCATCGGCCAGCTCGCTCAGACGCAGCCCGCCCGGAGCCGACGACAGTTGCTCGACCAACTCGAACGCCCGCTGCACGGACTGGATAACGCGCCCCGATTCCACACCCGGTTCCATAATGCTGAACTCTAGCATATGAAAACCGCCATCTATTTGACATACAGGGCATCAGTGGGCACGCTGTTCTGTGTGACTGAATTATGTCGCGCTTTAGATCATTAGAGTTCACCATGGAGGAATGATGATGTTTGAGGCTCGCGCTACACAAGCTGTGGAAACGATCGCGGAGGAGGCGGCATTGCGGGGCTTCGCGGTGGCCATCGCGGTGGTCAACGAATCCGGGGTACTGCAGGCGTTCCGCCGCATGGATGGCTCGGTGGCCGGCCCCGTGGAGGTGTCGCAGAAGAAAGCTCGCACCGCCGCCTTGTTCGGCATGAACGGTGTCGACTTCGCAGAGGTGGCCAAGCCGGGCGGGCCGATCTACTCGATCGAGCACACCAACGGCGGGCTGATCAGCTTCGGAGGCAGCGTCACCCTTCGTGAGGGCGACCGCGTGGTCGGAGGCATCGGAGTGGCCGGTGCGACGCTCGACGCCGACGAGGAACTGGCCCGCATCGGTGCCGCGGCCTTCTGACCTTTGGCCAGCCCACATCCACCGCCCCGTCGATTGGAGAGTTCCATGACGTCCTTGCTCGATCCCCGCCACAGCGCGGTGCTGGCCATTGACCTGCAGAACGACAACCTGGCCGCTGACGGTGCCGCAGGCGGTACCGTCAGCGCCGAGCACGCCCACGCCGTCGGCACGACCGCACGTACGGCCGCCGACCTCGGCTACACCCCGATCGTCATCAGCGACGCCACCGCGTCCACAACCCCCGAAGCACACGCAGCCGACCTGAAGTACGGGTTCGCCGACATCGCCCCGACCGTGGACACCGAGACCATCATCTCCGCGCTCTCCCCCACCCCCACCAGTAACGCGCCCATCTCCAGTGAGGCACCCTAGTGATCCGACTACTGTCCCTGACTCTCGCGGCCTTCGCTATCGGCATCAGCGAGTTCGTCCTCGTCGGCCTGCTGCCGACAATCGCCACTGACACCCATGTGCCCCTCGGCACCGCAGGACTGCTCGTCACCGTCTACGCCCTGGCGATCACAGTCGGCTCACCGCTCCTGACGAGCCTGCTCAGCCGGTATGACTCCCGCTGGATGTTGACCATCCTCATGATCCTGTTCGCTGCGGGCAACCTGCTCGTCGCCGCCGCTGGAGGATTCGCCGGACTCGTCGTCGGGCGAGTGCTTGCCGGTGCCGCACACGGCACCGTGTTCGCCCTCGGCGCCCCGGTCGCCGCCGCGATCGTCCCCAAGGACAAGGCGGCTCGCGCGATCTCGCTGATGTTCCTCGGGCTGACCGTCGCCATGGTTCTCGGCGTTCCGCTGGGCACGATCATCGGCAACGCCCTGGGGTGGCGCACCACCTTCGCGATCGTCGCCGCGCTCGGCGCGATCGCCGCGATCGCGATCGCCGCCCTCATCCCGTCGACCTCGACCGGCGAGTCGGTGCGCGTCCGTGATCAGCTCGCCCTGCTCGCGGACAGGCCGCTCGCGTTCACCTACGTGGTCACCGGGCTCGGGTTCGGCGCCACCTTCGCCGTGTTCACCTTCCTGGAGCCGCTGCTTAGCGAGCACGCCGGCTACACGACCGCGGGCGTCACCGGCATCCTGTTCCTCTTCGGCGGAGCCACCGTCATCGGCAATCTCGCCGGAGGGGCCTTCTCGGATCGCCTAGGCACCGTGCGCGTGATCCATATCGCGCTGGCCGGGCTCGCCGTGAGCTTCGTTGCGGTGTACCTGACCTCATCCTCTGCCGTGGGCATCGCGATCGCCGTGTTCGTCTGGGGAATCTTCGCGTTCCTCATCTCACCCGCCGTGCAGACCCACTCCGTCAGCCTCGCCGGCCCCCAGGGGGCCGGTGCGGAAAAGGCTGCCAGCGGACTCAACATCGCCGCCTTCAACGCCGGCATCGCCCTCGCATCCTGGATCGGCGGCATCCTCGTCGAAGGTCCTGGAATCCTCACCACACCCTGGGCCGCCGTCGCGCTCACCCTCGTCGCCCTCGCCGCCAGCACCCAGGTCACCCGACCGGCACGCCGCACCGAAGCTGATCTCCTAATCGGCGCAGTGAGGTGATCTCAGCAAGATCGACTCGGGCATTTGGTTCTTGACGGCGTCGGAACGGTACCGGCAGACCTGAACCACCGACGCCGGCACAGAACCTCATCATCATCGCGACGATCGGTCAACCCGCACTCGCACCGGCCGGAGAAAGGGCGACCCTCCCCGTTTCGCGCCCACGGTGAGGGGATGCCGGTGCGATCCACGTACAAGATCGCGTTCATGACGGAGACGGATCTCCGTGTCCGGCGAGACCAACGATCTCGTCGGCCCAGCGATCCAGCAGGATCGGGTCGTGACTGATCGCCAGCACTCCCGCCCCGGTACGCTCCCGGTAGGCGTTCACCACCCCGACCAGGTGTGCCTGCGTGGAGGCGTCCAGCATGGTGGTCATCTCATCGCAGATCAGGTAGCGGGGTTCCAAGGTCAGTGCCCTGGCCACGCAGGCCCGCTGCAACTGCCCGTCGGAGACCTCGTGCGGCCATCGGGTGAGCAGGTCGCCGGTCAGACCTGTCTCCCTGGCCAGTTCGGTGACGCGCCCCTCGTCCGGCCGGCCGTTCGCGGTCAGCGGCTCGCCGATCACTTCGGCGAGTTTGAGGCGCGGGTCCACCGAGAGCCTGGGCTGCTGGTAGATCAGGGCCACTCGGGTGCGCAGGTCGCGGGCCGCGCGCTGCCGCCAGCGCGTCACGATCGTGCCCTCCACGGTGAGCGTGCCCGACGCCGGACGCAGCATCAGCGCCATGACCCTGGCCAGCGTCGACTTCCCGCAGCCGCTCGGCCCGGCCAGGCCGGTCACCTTACCGGGCATGATCGTCAGGGACGTCTCGTCCAGCGCGGTGTGCCTGCCGTACCTGACGGTGATTCCGGATGCTTCAAGCATGCCTGTCCTCCAGGGCGTGGTGGCAGGCCACGCCGCCGTCCATCGGTGGCGGCACGGCGCACCGCTCGGTTTCGTGGCCGCAGCGCGACCGGAACGCACACCCTTCGGGCAGCCGGGTCAGCTCGGGCGGCAGGCCGGGGATGGGGACGAACGCCCGATCCGGCTGGGCCGCCACCAGCCCCGCCGTGTACGGATGGCGGGGGCGCCCGAGCACCTCGGCCACCGGCCCCACCTCGACCAGGCGGCTGGCGTACATCACCGCGAGGTCGTCGGCGACCCGCTCGGCGGCGCGCAGGTCGTGCGTGATCAGGAGTACCGCACGTCCCTCGTCGCACAACTCGCGCAGCGTCGCCATCGCCCGGTCCACCAGCGGCCGGTCCAGCCCGCTGGTCGGCTCGTCGGCCAGCACCAGCCACGGGTCGCCTGCCAGCGCGATCGCGTTCGCCACGCGCTGGGCCATGCCGCCCGACAGCTCGTGCGGGTAGCGGTCCAGCTCCTGCGGGCGCAGGCCGTACCGCGCCGCCAGGTCATCGGCCGTGGCGTGCGAGCCGAGCTCGCGCATGGCCTCCTGGAGTTGCGCCCGTGCCGTGCGCACCGGCGTGAGGTGGGTGGCCGGGCTCTGCGGGATGAGCCCGATCGCCCGCCCGCGCACCCGCCTGGCCAGTACGGCCTGCGAGGCGCCGAGGAGTTCCACCGGCTCCTCGCCGTGCTCCAGCCATGCCTGGCCGGAGACGGTCGCGTTGTCCGGCAGCAGGCCGAGCAGCGCGTGCGCGAGCACCGACTTGCCGCACCCGGACTCACCCACCAGGGCCAGGCAGCGACCCGGCCGTACCTCGAAGGTCGCCTCGCTGACCGCCTGCACCAGCGCGCCGGGGATGCGGAAGCTGACGCTCAGCCCCTGAACCCGTAGCCGTCCGCGGCCGGTCACAGTTCCAGCTCCGATCTCCAGCGAGGGTTGCGGCGGTCACGCCAGTGCTGGGCCAGCACCGACACCGCCAGCGTGGGCACCAGGATGAACAGGCCGGGCATCAGGCTCGACCACCAGTCCCCGGTGAGCAACGAGCGCTGCCCATCGTTGATCATGTTGCCGAGTGAGGCCAGGTGCGGCGGGAGTCCCAGGCCGAGGAAGCTCAGCGCGGTCTCGTGCCAGATCGCGTGGGGCATCATCAGCACCGTCGCCAGCATCAGGTGGGGGAAAAGGTGCGGCAGTAGATGGCGGCGGACCACCCGCATCCTGGTCGAGCCTCCGGAGATCGCCGCCTCCACGAACGGGCGCGAGCGCAGCGAGAGCACCTCGGAGCGTACGATCCGCGCCGCCGTGGTCCAGTGCGTCACACCTACGGAGACCACCACGGCGGCGGCACTCGGCGCGAACAGCGCGACGATGAAGATGCCGAACAGCAGGTGCGGCAGGGCGTTGAAGCCGTCCACCACCCGCATGAGAAGGCGGTCGGGCAGTCCTCCCAGACTGCCGGCCGCCAGGCCCATGAGTCCGCCGATCACCATGCTGACCAGCGCGGCCACCAGGCCCACCAGGAAGGAGACGCGCAGGCCGTAGATCGACCGGATCAGCACGTCCCGCCCGACCTCGTCGGTGCCGAGGGGGTGTGCGAAAGAGGGGGGCTGCCCGGCCGCGCGCAGGTCCACCAGGCTCTGGTCGAGTTGCACGACAGGCGGCACCAGGAGTACGGCGAGCGCCAGCAGCACCAGGGTGCCGGCCGCGAACCTCACCGGCATTCAGCCCACCCCCAAAGTGCGCACCCGCGGATCGGCCACGGTGTAGGCGATGTCGGCAAGCAGGTTGCCGACCAGCACCGCCGCCGTGCCCAGCAGCGTGAGCGCCGCCAGCAGCGGGAAGTCCACGGCCAGCGCCGCCTGTACCGAGGCCGCGGCGACGCCGGGCCAGGAGAAGATCGTCTCGACCAGGATCGCGCCGGTGACCAGTTCCGGCATCCGGGCGCCGAGCAGGGTGAGGAAGGGCAGCAGCGCCGACCTCAGCGCGTGCCGCACGATCACGGTTCGCTCGCGCAGGCCGCGGGCGCGCGCGCCGATCACGAAGTCCTCCCGCAGCACCCCGATGACCGACTCCCGCACGTAGAGCACCAGCCACGACGACTGGGAGATCGCCAGCACCGCGACCGGCAGGACCATGTGCGCGGCCACATCAGCGGGGCTGATCGTGGTCGACGCCGCGTCGGTCAGGCCCCCCGCCGGCAGCCAGCCCAACTGGACCGCGAAGACCCAGATGGCCAGCAGCCCCAGCCAGAACACCGGGGCGGCCTCGTTGGCGAACGCGCCGCCGGTGATCGCCCGGTCCACCCAGGAGCCGCGCCGCCAGGCGGCGAGGGTACCCACCACCAGGCTGCCGACGAACATCAGCACCAGCGCCGAGCCGGTGGCCAGCAGGGTCCAGCCCAGCCGCTCGCCGATGATCTCGCCGACCGGCCGATGCAAGGAGCGCGACTCGCCCAGCTCACCGCTGACCAGGTTGCCGAACCAGGTGGCGTACTGCTCGAGGACCGGCCGGTCCAGGCCCCAGTTCTGCCTGATCGACTCGACCACCTCAGGAGAGGTGACCAGCGCGCGTTCGCCGAGGTATTGCCTGACCGGATCGAAGGGGGAGGCCTGGGCCAGCGCGAACATGCCGATCGTAACGGCCACCAGCAGTGGCACCGCGAAGACCAGCCGCCAGGCGATCATCTTGAGTACCGCTCTCACGCGGCCGGCTTCCAGGTGTGGATGCCGGCGAACAGTCCTCCGGTGGCGTGCTCGTGGCCGTCCACGCCCGGCACGATCCCTTCGTACCTGCCGCGGATCACGTACACGTGCTTGAGGAAGACCAGGTACGAATAGACCTCGTCGCCCCTGATGACCTTCTGGAAGTCGGCGTAGATCCGCTCGCGCTCCGCCTGCTCGCCCGAGGCCCTGCCCTGCTCCAGCAGCCTGTCGGCCTCGGGGTTGTCGTAGCGGCCCGGGTTGAAGAAGCCCTGGCCCTTGAAGTCGGAGTGAAACAGCTCGTAGTTGACGTAGTCGGGGTCATACGGGCTGCCGAACCCCATGACCGCCGCATCCCTGTCCAGTCGCGCTTCGATCGCGTCCCAGTCCAGGCCGATCGGCTCGACCCGCAGACCGATCCTCTTGGCGTCGGAGGCGGCGGCCAGCGCGAGTTCCTTGCGCAGCGAGTCGCCCGCCGGATACATCAGGGTGAACTCGGCACTCCTGCCGTCCTTCTCCCTGATACCGTCCTTCCCCATGATCCAGCCCGCCTCGTCAAGCAGCTTGCCGGCGGCTTCGGGATCGGTGTCACCGGTCACTTCGGGGTTGTGCCATCTGGTATCGGGCGAGACCGGCCCGTAGGCGGGAACACCCGCGCCGGCCAGGATCGTGTCGACCATCGCCTGCCGGTCGAGGGCCAGGCTGAACGCCTTGCGTACGGCCCGGTCGCCGGTCACCGGCTGGGTCATCGGGAACATGATCGCGCGATAGTCGGCGCTCGGTACGTCGTACACGGTCACGTCCTGCCGGCCGCGTAGGCCGACGGCGGCCTTCGGCGGCAGCACGGTGGCGTCGAACTCGCCTGCCCGAACCCGGGTCGCGCGCACATTGTCGTCGGGGGCGAAGGCGAGCACCAACCTGGAGATCGCCGGAGCGCCGCCCCAGTACTCCTTGTTCGCCTCCAGCACGATCTTGTCTCCGGGCGTCCAGGAGACGAACCGGTAGGGGCCGCTGCCGACCGGCTTGGTCTTCTCCATCGTGCCCATGGGCACGATGCCGAGCGTGCTGCGCTGCACGAACGGCGCATAGGGATACCGAAGACTGAACACCACGGTCCGCGCGTCGGGAGCCGCCACATCCTTGATCGCCGAATAGTCGCTCCTGATCGTGGAGTTGTTGGCGGGATCGAGCAGCGCCTCGTAGGTGTACTCCACGTCCTTGCTGGTCAGCGGCTTGCCGTCGTGGAACTTCAGCCCTTCCTTCAGAGTGAAGGTGACGGTCGTCCCGTCCTTGGAGACGGTGGGCGGCTCAGCGGCGAGCGCGGGCTTGATCGTCAGGTCGGGTGCCCGGCTCATCAACCCGTCGAAGATCAACGATCCTCCGTCGGGAGAGAACCCGAGCACCGGGCTCAAATTGTCGAATTCCGAGCTCAGCCCGATGACGAACGTGTCATCCGGTGGGTCGGCCGGCCCCTGCGGGGCGGAACAGGCCACACCGGCCAGAGCGAGGACGACGCACAGCGTGGCGGACTTCTGGAGAAGTTTTGTCACAAGAGAAGTTCTATCAGTTGCATATTACTTGCAATAACTTGGGATGAACCCCCCATGGAGATCACGTTGCATCTGTCCCCACGACGCGCCGTGGCGGCGAGGATGGCGGAGATCGGCCCCGGTGATCCGCGCCGACGAGAGCCTCAGCGTCGCCCCCTGGCCGCGATGGGACGACAGGGACGGCGCCTATACGATCAACGAACGGAAGGGCACCCGACCACCGTGACATCAAGTGTCTCCAAGAAAGGATGGGCGCGGAATTGAAGATCGCAGTCGATGACCTCTCCGGTCCGGAGATCGCCGGATTCCTTGACGAGCACGTCCAGGAGATGCGGTCCATCACTCCGCTGGAGAGCAAGCACGCCCTCGACCTGGAGAGCCTGCGCAGGCCCGAGATCACGTTCTGGTCGGTCATGGACGGTGACAGCCTGGTCGGCTGCGGCGCGATCAAGAGGCTGGACGCGGACCACGCGGAGGTCAAGTCGATGCGCACCAGGCCGACGCGCAAGCGGAGCGGAATCGCGTCCCTCCTCCTGGAGCACATCGTCACCGAGGCCAAGCGCATGGGATTCACCAGGCTGAGCCTCGAGACCGGGGCGGCCGAGTTCTTCCTGCCGGCCCGGAAGCTGTACGAGAAGTTCGGGTTCGAGTACTGCGACCCGTTCGCGGACTACAAACCCGACCCGAACAGCGCGTTCATGACAAGAGTGCTCTGAGGACCTGTACAGCCCGTCAAACACCTCAACGCCACCGTGAGGACGTTCAGCCTTCTCGGGTGGTGAACAGCTCCCGGATCCCGGCGCCGCCGCCTTGCTGGAGCCAGGAGGAGAAGTCCAGCAGGCCGGGGTGGCGTTGGCGCAGCGCCGCGATGTCGGCCCGCCACAGGCCTCGCCCGTCGGCGAAGGCGCGTGCGGTGTCCTCGCCCAATCCGGCGCTCTCGGCGGCGACCTGCCGGTAGGTGATCTCGCGGCCGATGCTCCGGCTGATGAGCTCCACGGCCTGGAGAGATGTCAGTTCGTCGCCGGCGAGCTCTACGGCCTGCCCGAGGTAGTCGTCCGGGTGGGCGAAGGCGAGGGCGGCGAAGGCGCCGATGTCGGTGACCGCGATGAGTTGCACCGGCGTATCGGGGGCGAAGAGGTGGACGAGCTCGTGTCCGTCGATCCCGCCGAGGGGCAGGCCGGGAATGGCGTGGTTCTCCATGAACCGGACGGGCCGCAGGATCGTGGCGGGCAGGCCGAGCTTCTGGATGTGCTGCTCGATGCGCCATTTGCTCTCCCAGTACGGGATGCCGGTCCCGCGTTCCGCACCGCCGACCGAGGCGAACACCAGGTGCGAGACGCCGGCCGCGACGACGGCGTCGGCCAGGGCGATGCCGCGCCGGACCTCGCGGTTGGAGTCCTCGTCGTCGGGCGTGACACCGAAGACCCCGTACGCACCGGTTGCGGCCCTGGCCAGCGAGCCGGGGTCGTCAAGGTTCCCGATGTGCAGCTGGGCCCCCGCCGCCGCGAGCGCCTGGGCGGCGGGGGCGGCGGGGTCGCGGACCAGGGCTCGTACCGGCCGGCCGGCCGCCAGCAGGTGGGTGACGGCCGCGCCGCCCTGGCGGCCCGTGGCGCCGATCACGAGGACGGGCCTGTCCATGGTGTTCATCGGGATCCTTTCCTGGGCCCGGATGAGGGCCGATAAGCTGAGACTGCCTCAAGAAATATATTGAGACAGTCTCGACTTAGCAACCGAGGAAGACACCGTATGGCAAGCACCGACAGGCCAAGCCGGCGCCCCATGCGCGCCGATGCGCGCCGCAACTACGAACGGCTGCTCGCCGAGGCGGCGAACGCATTCGCCGAGCATGGCGTGGACGCCTCACTGGAGGACGTCGCCCGGCGCGCCGGTGTCGCGAACGGCACCCTGTATGCCCACTTCCCCACCCGGCAGGCCCTGCTGGAGACGCTGATGCGCGACCGCATGGAGGCGCTGTCCGGCACCGGCCGTGACCTGCTCGAGCAGACGTCCCCCGACCAGGCCCTGATCGCCTGGACAAGGACGGCGATCGCGCACACCGCCACCTATCGGGGCCTCGCCGCGTCGCTGATGCACGCCATCGAGGATGAGACGTCCGAGCTGCACGCCGCATGCCGGTCGGTGCTCAGCGCGGGCGAGCAGCTCCTGGATCGCGCGCGGGCCTCGGGCGCGATACGCGCCGACGTCACGGCATCGGACCTGTACGCCCTGATCAACGCGGTGGCCTGGGCCGGAGAGCAGACCTCCGCCGCCCAGGGCGAGCGCCTGCTCGCCTTCGCTCTGGACGGACTGCGCTCACCGAGCAGTAGCCGCGGCTGAGGCCGATCGGAGGGCCTGGCGCAGCGTTTCCGCCGTCCAGCACCCGGTGGCCTCGGACGAAGGTGTCGGTGACCTGGGCGGTCAGCTCGAAGCCCTCGAACGGGGTGTACTCCTGGGTCGACTCCGACTCGGCGGCCCGGACGGTCCAGGTCCTGTCCGGGTCGACGAGGTACAGGTCGGCCTCCAGGCCGACCGCGATGGCGCCCTTGGTGCGCAGACCGCGCTCGGCCGGCCAGTACGCCCCCGCCTCCCCCACCCCTGGGACGCCGGACTCGGAGCCGATGTAGACCGTGCGGTCGGGATCGGAGAAGCGGCTGCCCCACCCGCTGCGGATCAGCACGACGTCACCGGCCTCGACCTCGGTGCCCTGCTCCCGTACGGCCCTGTCGAGGTCGGCCGGGGTGATCTCGTAGCCCGGCTCGCAGCAGGCCACTCCGAGCGCGGCGGGCAGGTCGAGCAGCACGCCTCTGCACACCATCGGCGCGACCGTGTGGATGCCGTGCTCGGGGTAGCGGCCCCCGACACAGGCCGCCGCCGCGTCCGCCCCGCCGTGCAGCCTGCCGTCGTGGGACACATGGGCCAGCGCGTCGATGTGCGTGCCCACGTGGGTGCCCATGACGAGCATGTCGTTGGCCGCCGACCCACCGTCGGGACGCACCTTGTCGCCGTGGCGGCGCGGGAGCGTGTGGGTGTACGCGGGGTGGTTGGGCGACTGTGGCATGCCCGCGTAGAACGGGCGGCCCAGGTCGTACACGGTCACGCCGCCGCGTACCGCCTCCAACAGGGGTCGCGTACCGTCTCTCCCGGCGAGGTGGCCAGGGTGGTGGATGTGCTCACGTCGTCTCGTCTCTCCCGATGTCCGTCTGTCCCCCCGATCGACGCGTCACCGCGCCGTCGCGGATCAGGCGATGATCTTTCGTTCTCGTAGGTCGCCCAGGGTCGCGGGGTCACAGCCCAGCTCCTCGACGAGCACACGGTCCGTATCGGCTCCCAGGTCACGGCCGGTGAACCGGATCCGGCCCGGTGTCCGCGACATCCGCCACATCACGTTGTGCATCAGCACGGAGCCGAGGTCGGCGTCGTCGACGGAGGTGAGCATCCCGGTCTCGCGGACGTGGGGATCCTCCACGAGGTCCCGGGCGTCGTAGACCGGGGCGACCGCGGCGCCCGCCGCGGTGAACTCCGCGACGACCTCCTCCCGGGTGCGCTCGGCGACCCAGTCGCCGAGCAGCCGGTCCAGCAGTTCCACGTGCCGGACCCGGCCCGCGCCGGTGGCGAACCAGGGCTCGTCGATCACCTCGGGGTGCCCGACCAGGCGCATCACCCGCTCGGCGATCGTCTGGGCACTGGTCGAGACCGCCACCCAGTGGCCGTCGGAGGTGAGGTAGGTGTTGCGCGGCGCGTTGTTGGTGGAACGGTTGCCGTGCCGGTGCGCGATGGTCCCGAGCTGCTGGTAGACGGTCGGCGAGGGGCCGACGGCCGTCATGATGGGCTCCAGCAGGCTCATGTCGACGACCTGACCGCGCTTTTCCGGGTCACGCTCGCGGTCCCACAGCGCCATCATCGTCGCCGACGAGGCCGCGATGCCGCAGATGCTGTCGGCCAGCCCGAAGGCGGGCAGCGTGGGCGGCCCCTCGGCCTCGCCGGTCAGGTGGGCGAAGCCGCTCATCGCCTCGGCGAGCGTGCCGAATCCGGCCCGCCCCGCGTACGGCCCCGTCTGCCCGAAGCCGGTGATCCTGACGATGACCAGCCCGGGGTTGACCTCGTGCAGCCTGTCGGGGCCCAGCCCCCAGCGCTCCAGGGTGCCCGGCCGGAAGTTCTCGATGAGCACGTCGGTGCGTTCCATCAGCCGCAGGAAGAGCGAGGCCCCCTCGGGCGCGGACAGGCTGAGCCCGATCGTCTGCTTGTTTCGGGAGATCTCCTTCCACCACAGCGGAACACCGTCCTTGGACTCGCCGTGGCCGCGCATGCCGTCGCCCGCCGTCGGATGCTCGATCTTCACCACCTCGGCGCCGAAGTCGCCGAGGATCTGGGCGCACAGCGGCCCGGCCAGAATCGTCGAGGCGTCGACGACCCGCAGGCCCTCCAGCGGTCCGTCGCGCATGCTTACTCCCAGGTCAGAAAAGGTTTCGTCGATTTTCTTCCGGGCGGGCGTCACCCGATGTCCCCCCCGTTCCGGCCTGTTGTGCGAAAGCCGAGGTCGGCCGAGATGTCGGCGGCCGCGGTAGCCACCCACTCCCCCAGCAGTTCTCTGCGGCTGCGAATGAACATGTCCTGCGCCCCGCACAGTGACACCGATCCGACGACCTGCCCGGTCGCGCCGCGGAAGGCCGCCGCCACACTCGTCGCCCCGACTGCCGCTCGCCGAAGCTGACCGCGTAGCCGAGGGTGCGGAAACGAAGCCCGCACCATCCGAGCGGTCGGCTCAGGTACACCCTGATCAGCCCGCGGCTCCAGCGACATCCGGACTCCTCGCTCGATCGGCGAACAGAGCGATCGTGGCAGCCTCGACTGTCCGTCATCAGCGGTTTGCGGATTTCCCAACGGAGTCCTTCAGGAGGGGGGCGTTGACTGGCGGACCGTCGAGCCGCGGCGCTCCTTGCGGATGTGCAGTTGTGCGGGGACCCGGGTGCGCAGCTCGGCGACGTGGCTGACGATGCCGACCGCGCGGCCGTTGTCGCGCAGGCCGTCGAGGATGTCGAGCACCCCGTCGAGGGTGTCCTCGTCCAGGGTGCCGAAGCCCTCGTCGACGAAGAGCGTGCCGATGTCGACTCCCCCGGCCTCGGCGGTGACCACGTCGGCCAGGCCGAGGGCCAGGGCCAGGGAGGTGATGAAGCTCTCGCCGCCCGACAGGGTCGCCGGGTCGCGGCCGACGCCGGTCCAGCTGTCCAGGATGTGCAGGCCGAGCCCGCCGCCGGACCTGCTCCGGTCGCCGGCGGAGCGGTCGCGGTTGTGCTCCAGCAGGTAGCGCCCGCCCGACATGTGGTCGAGCCGCTCGTTGGCCGAGGCGACCACCTGGCTGAGGCGCTCGCCGAGCACGTACGAGGAGAGCCGCATCCTCCACCGGTTGTCGGCGGAGTTCCCGCCGGTCAGGGCGGCGAGCCGGTCGGCCAGGCGGTGCTGCTCGTCGGCGGGCCGCCAGCGTTCCAGGCAGGCGGCCAGCTCGGTGCGGAGGGCGGCCAGCCGGGCCAGCCGGCCCTCGGCCTGGCTCCGCTCGGAGAGCAGGCGGGCATGGGCGGCGTCGGCCGCGTCCCGCGCCTCGCGCAGGCCCAAGAGGTCGGGTTCCGGCTCGGCGGCGGCGGCGACCAGCTCGGGGTCGGCGAGCATCGCGGCGACCGCGGCGCTCTCCGTGGCGAGCTCGTGGAGACGGGCGGCCTTCTCCTCCCGGTCGGCGGGAGAGCGTACGGCCGCGCGGGCGTCGTCCAGCCCGAGGAAGCCCGCCTCGACGACGGCGCTCAGCGCCCGGTCGCGGGCGGTCACCAGCTCGGCGGCGCTGACCCGCTCGTCCCTGACCGCCTCGACGGCCTCCCTGAGCAGTTCCGCCTCGTCGGCCAGCCGGTCCAGCCTGACGGTCAGCGTCGGGTCCTGGCCGCGTGCCTCGTCGATGCGCCCGGCCAGCCGCTCGGCGTCGGCGCCGAGCCTTTCGACGTCCGTACGGCGGGCCGCCAGGTCGACGGCGAGTTCGCGCGAGCGTTCCCGGAGCCGCTCGGACTCGGCGGCGATCCCGGCCGCCTCCGCCGCCAGCGCCGGCTCGGCCTCGGCCGACTCCCGGAGCGCGGCCAGCACCCCCTCCGCCTCGGCGAGCTCGCCCGTGGCGTCGGATACGGCCAGGTCGGTCCGGGCGCTCGCCTCCCGGTGGGCCGCGGTGACCTCGACGGCGTGAACGGCGGCGGCCAGGGCCGCGGAGAGACGCTCGGCCTCCACCGCCAGGCGGTCGCGGCGGGCCTGGACCGTGAGGTCGTCGCCCCGGGCCCCGTCCAGGCGGGCGGTCAGGCGCTCACGCTCGGCCTGCCATCCCGCCAGGCGGGCATGGCCTTCGGCGAGCCGCCGGGTGATCTCCTCGATCCGGGTTCTCGCGCCGTCCAGCTCGGCGGCGATCCGCTCCACCTCGGCGGCGAGGACGTCCTCGGCACCTGCCCTAGAGGTCAGCGCCTCCAGTTCCCGTTCGGCCTCGGCGAGGGTCTCCCCCGCCCGTTCCCCGGTCTCCTCCCCCGCGACGGCGAGGACCTCGTCGAGGCGGGAGAGCAGCACCGTGACCGTGGTCTCCGCACGCCGACGCCGTTCCTGGGCCGCCTCGTAGGCGCCCTGGGCCGCGCGCTCGTCCTCGGCGGTGTGCGCCTCGTCGGCCGGGGCGGCGGGAGCGGGGTGGTCGGGCGAACCGCACACCGCGCAGGGATCGCCAGGGGTGAGCTTGGCGGCGAGCTCGGCGGCCATGCCCTCGATCCTGGACCGCTGGATGTCCTGGTAGCGGTCGCGGAGCGTCTGCGCGAGGTCGGTGGTCTCGACCTGAGCGGCGCGCGCGACCTCCAGCTCGGCGCTGAGCGCCTCGCAGCGCCGTACCGCGGTGAGCACCGCGGTGGCGGCCTCGGCACGCGCCCGCGCAGCCGGAATTCCCGCCCCGGCGGCCCTGGCCTCGTTCAGTCGTATGGCCGCCTCCGCCGCCTCGGCGGGCAGCCCCTCCCGGCGCTCGCGGACCTCGGCCTCCTGCCGGGCCGCCTCCGCGAGCTCACCGTCAAGTGCGGCGATCAGCCCGTCGAGTTCGGCCAGCCGGGCCTCCTCGACCCGCAACCCCTCCAGCCCGGCCAGCTGTCGCCCGCACTCCCTCTCCCGGGCGGCGAGGACCTCGCGGATCTCACCGGGTTCGACGGACGGGCCGGCGCCCTCGCGACGGGTCCCGAGCACGTCATGGGCCTCGCCCGGAAGCGTGTCACCGCTCCCGGCGGGAAGCCCAGCTCCGAGCGGGTCGTGGGCTTCGGGAGTGGCGAAGGCGTCGCGGATCCCTGGCGGGAGAGCGGCAAGCCCGGCGGCGAGGTCGGCGCGGGCCGCGGCCAGGCCGGCGGCGAGGCGGTCGCGCTGCTCGGCCGCCCGAAGGCGGGTGGCGGCGCCCTCGACCGCCGACTCGGCGGCGGGGATGCGGGCGGCGTCCAGACGGGCGGCGGTGAGACGCTCGTCCACCTCCCGCCGGAGCTCGGGGATGACCTTCAGGCGGGAGTCGGCCACGGCCTGCGCGGCGGCCAGCTCGACGATCTCGCGAGCGGTCCTCTCCCGCTCCTGGACGATCTCCGCCAGGCGTGACTCCTCCGCGCGCAGCTCGCCCAGGCGGGTGATCTCGCTCCGGCGATCGCGTTCCAGCTCGACCAGGTGGCCGAGCAGGGCGTGACGGCGGTCCGCGTCGGCGTCCGCCCGGTCCCGGGCGTCGTCGCAGAGCGCGTCGGTACCCGTACGGTCGCGGACGACGTCGGAGGTGGCATCGAGGAGAGGGAGTGCGCGGGCGACGGCGTCGGCGGCCAGGCTTCGAGCCTTGGTCGCGGCCTCGGCGCGCTGCTCAGCGCCCTGGATCAGCGGCAGCACCCGGTCGGCGGTCGCCGCCTCCTCCAGGAGGGTCTCCAGGTCCGCCCGTTCCTCGGCGGTCTCCTCCAGCGCCCGGCTCCTGGTCAGCGCCTCGGCGTGGCGGCGGCGCCGGTCGGCCAGCGCGGTGCCACGTTCCAGGCTCTCGCGCGCCTGCCGTACGGCGGCCTCGCTACCAAGGCCCACACCGCTCAGCCGCGTGACCTCCCGTGCCGCGAGTTCCTCGACCGCGTGGGCCCATCCCAGTGGGTCATCCTCCACCGAGACCTCCGCCGAGACCTCCGCCGTGGCCTCCGCCGAGGTCTCGGCCAGCGCGGCCGAGAGCGCGGACCCCGCGGCTTCCTCAAGGCGTTTCACCGCGAAGTCGACCTCCTTGCGGAGGGCCTGCTGCTCGCGGAACGCCTCGGTGCGCCGGTCGGCGAGCCAGGACTCTGCGGTGGCATAGACCTTCACCGAGAAGAGGCGCTCCAGGACCTTACGCCGGTCCTCTCCGTCCGCACGGAGGAACTTCGCGAAATCCCCCTGGGGCAACATCGCGACCTGGAGGAACTGCTCGGCGTTCATGCCGAGCAGGGTGCCGATGAACTCCCCCGCCTCGTCGACCCGGTTGGTCAGCCCCACCCACTCCCCCGAGGGGGCGAACTCCTGGAGCAGTGCCTTCTCGTTCTCCCTGGTCGTGCCGGTGCCCCTGAGCTTGGGGCGCTGCCAGCCGGGCGACCGGGTGATCTTCAGCCGGCGCCCCCTGATCGTGACCTCCAGTGCCACGCTGGGCCCACGTCCCGGGGGCGCGTGGTCGCAGCGCAGGCTCTTGGCGCTGTCGCGCCTGCCCGGAACCCTGCCGTACAGGGCGTAGCAGAGCGCGTCGAGCACCGTGGTCTTGCCCGCCCCCGTGGGGCCGTGGATCAGGAAGAGCCCCGCCTCGGCGAGGGCGTCGAAGTCGACCTGCTCCTCACCGGGGAAGGAGCCGAAGGCGGTGATCCACAGACGGTGCGGGCGCATCTACGCCATCGCCTCCTTCGCGCGGGAGGCCTCGACGGCCCTGTGCAGCAGTTCGGTCTCGGCGGGGTCGGCGGCCTCGCCGCGCACCTCGCGGACGAAGTCGAGGGCGACCTCGATCTCGGGGCGCCCGGCCACCCTGGGCCGGGTGACGGTCTCACCGACCCCGCCCTCGGGTTCGAAGGACAGCGCGAGCGTGTGCGGGAAGCGGGACCTGAGCCGCTCCATCGCGCCCTTGGGCCGGATCCGGTCGATGAGCGTCACCTGGAGCCAGTGGTCCTCGTGGCGGGCGTGCTCGGGTGCGGCCAGCAGGTCGTCGATGCGGCCGGTGAGCCGGCTGACCGGCCTGGGCACCGGAGCCTCGGCGAACTCCGCGCGCTCGTACCCGCCGGGGCCGATGTCGACCAGCCAGGACCCCTTCACCTGGCCGGCCTCGGAGAAGGAGTAGGCGATCGGGGAGCCGGAGTAGCGGACGGTCTCGCTCATCCGCTGGCGACCGTGCAGATGGCCGAGCGCCACGTAGTCGACACCGTCGAAGGCGGACACCGGGACGTGCGCGACGCCTCCCACGCTGATGTCGCGCTCGCTGTCACTGCCCCGTCCCCCGGTCACGAACGCGTGGGCGAGGACCACCGCCCGAGGTCCGCGCCGGGTGAGGTCGGCGCGGATCAGGGACATGGCGTGCCCGATCGCGGCGGTGTGGGTGCGCTCGGGCAGCTCCCAGGGGGCGCGCACCAGCTCGGGCTCCAGATAGGGGATGCCGTAGAAGGCGACGCCGTCGACGACGACCGGCTCGCCGACCCGCTCGGGGTCGGTGCGCAGGTGGACGCCTGCCGCGTCGATGAGGTGCGCGCCGAAGCCGAGACGGCGTGCCGAGTCGTGGTTACCGCTGATCAGCACGGTGCGCGCCCCGGTGTCGACCAGTCGCCGCAGCGCCTGGTTGCACAACTCGACCGCGTCGACCGAGGGCAGCGCCCGGTCGTAGACGTCACCGGAGACCGCGACCACGTCGATCCGCTCCGATCTGACGGTCTCGATCAGGTGGTCGACGAAGGCACCCTGGGCGGCCAGGAGACTCTCCCGGTGGAACGAGCGGCCCAGGTGCCAGTCCGATGTGTGCAGCACCCGCATGTCGCACGAAGCTAACAGGACTCAGCGACAAATGTGGCCACTCACATCACTCGGATCGCCCGTCCCGCTCAGGGTTTTCGTCCATGAGTACGCTTGAAGATCGGAGGGAACGATACCGGGAAACGACGATCACGGAGGCGAGTGACGATCGGGGATCGGATCGGTAACCAGGCCGGCCGTGGCGTTCTGAGCGTCGCCTCCGGCCTGATCCTCGTGGTTCTCGCGACGGTGGGCTACACCCTGCCGCCGCCGTTCGACCCGACCCCGCTGCGCGCCGATCCGGTCTTCCAGACCCTTCCTCCCCAGCCGCCGGACGAGGTCAGGCCGGTCGCCGCGACCAGGCAGATCACCACGCAGGACGTCACCGTCACGGCCGAGGACGGTACACCGCTCGAGGCGACGATCCGCGCGCCGGTCGCCCCCGGACGCCACCCGGCGCTGGTCTTCGTGCAGGGGGCCGGGCCCGGGGTCAGGGGAGAGTTCACGACCCAGGCCGAGTGGCTGGCCAGGGCCGGGATCGTCACCCTCGTCTACGACAAGCGGACCGTGGGCTACGACTTTCGCAACCGTGACTTCGGCCTGCTCGCCCGCGACGCCCTGCTCGTTCTGGAGGAGCTGCTCGTCCGCGACGACGTCGACCCGGCCAGAGCGGGGCTCTGGGGGGTGAGCGAGGGCAGCTGGGTGGTGCCCATCGCCGCCACCAGGAGCAGCACCGTCGGGTTCACCGTGCTGGTGTCAGCACCCAACGTCTCCCCCATGCGGCAGGTGACCTGGGCACTGGGCGAGCAGCTCGAACGGCTGTACGCGCCCAGCGGGGTACGCGAGCTGCTCACCCGCGCCATGGGCGCCGTCGACATGAACTTCCTGCGCTACGACGGCCTGCCCGCGCTGCGCGGGATGCGGCAACCGGTCCTGGCCCTGTACGGCACGCGCGATCCCTCGATCCCGTTCGTGGAGAGCAGCATGGCGTTGACCGGCGCGCTCGCCGAGGGCGGCAACAGCGACTACACCATCCGCTACCTCGACCGCGCCGACCACGGCATGCGCGTGCACGGCGGCCCGTTCGCGCCCGGCTACCTGCAGACGCTGGCCAACTGGGTCCTGGGCCTGCCCGGCACGGCCAGACCCGCGGTGCGCATCGCCGGCGCCACGCCGATCCAGCGCCTGGAGGCCAGCGACGTTCCCGCGGCTCCCTGGTACGCCGGGGGGACCGTCATCGGGCTGACGCTCTGCCTGGCCGCGGTCGGCTACGTGGTCGGCCCGGTGGCCGAGATGGTGGTGCGGCTCCGCGGCCGGTCACCCGCCGCGGAGGCCAACGCCCGGATCTGGCCGCCGGTCCGGCGGCGATTCCGCCGGATGGCCTGGACCGGGGCCGGGCTGCTCGTCTCGGTGGTGGCGTTCATCACGCTGCTCGTGCTGTTCTCGGTCAACCAGGCCGGGGCGTGGCCCGCGGTGCTCACCGGGTGGCTGGTCATCAGGATCCTGGCGCTGCTGATGCTGCTGCAGGAGGTCACGGGCGTGGCGGCCGTCGTCGCGGGGTTGCGGGAGGGCTGGGAGCCCTCCCGTCCGCAGAGTTTCGCGATCGCCGGGGTGCTCGGCGGCACCGCCCTGCTCCTGGTGGCCGCGGCCTACTACGGCCTGTTCGCCTTCCCCTGGTGATGTCCTGATCGCCGGCGCGACATCTCTCGCATCCTGACCCGCCGGCGAGACCCGGAAGGTCAGGGACGGTCGAAATCACAGGATAAAGCCTCGTCAGCTTCCCGAGTTGTTCACCGACTTGTCGCCCGCGACCTGGTTTCGCCCCCCTACCATCTCCCTGCGGCGGTCAAGTCCGAGTCGAGCGCAAGGAAACGGGGAGCAATTGCGGGACAGATCAAAGCCGCCCGGCGTCGGTGCGGTCATCGGCTGGACGGCGCTGGCCGCCATCGCCCCGGGCGCCGCGCATCTGCGCGCCGGATGGCGAAGGACCGGGCTGGCGCTGCTGTGCGCGTACGCGGCGCTGCTGCTGGCCCTGCTCTGGGTCGCGCTCACCTCCGACCTCGGTGACCTCGCCGGGCAGTTGGTCTCCTCCTCCTGGCTGACCGGCGTCACGGTGGTCTCCCTGGCGCTCGGCGTCGCCTGGTTCGTCCTGGTCGTGCACTCGTTCGTGGTGATGAACCCCGGCACGCTGCCCGGTGCCGGGCAGGCGGTCGCCGGGGTCCTGGCGGGAACGCTCGCGGTGGCCGTACTGCTGCCGTTCGGCCTCCTCGGGCAGTACGCGGCGGTCTCGCAGTCGGCACTGGACGACGTCTTCAGTGCCCCGTCCACTTCACGCCCCGCCGGCGGCGGGGGTGGCGAGGACGACCCGTGGGCGAGCCGCGACCGGGTGAACATCCTGCTGCTCGGCGGGGACGCCGACACCCACCGGGTGGGCGTGCGGACCGACAGCATCAACGTGGCCAGCGTGGACGTCAAAACCGGCAACACCGTGCTGCTGAGCCTGCCGCGCAACCTGGAGAACGTCCGCTTCGTCCCCGGCTCCCCCATGGCGAGGCGCTTCCCCGACGGATTCAGGCTCCCGGCCAACCCGGACGGCTCGCGCGAGGACCTGCTCTTCGCCGTCTGGGAGTACGCCGACGCGCACCCGGAGATCTTCGGGGGCCGCAAGAAGCAGGGAGCGAAGACGCTCATCGACACGGTCGGCTACACGCTGGGCCTGAAGATCGACTGGTATGCCCTGGCCAACATGTGGGGCTTCGCCCGGCTGATCGACGCGATCGGCGGAGTGACGGTGACCGTGCCCCAGGACGTGGTCTTCGGCAAGTACGACGAGGGCCTGGTCAAGGCGGGTACCCGCAAGCTGCGCGGCGCCGACGCGATGTGGTTCGCCCGCTCGCGCACCAACAGCGACGACTACACCCGGATGGGGCGCCAGCGGTGCGTGCTGGGCGCCCTGCTCTCCCAGGCGGACCCGGCGACCGTGCTGTCGCGGTTCAATCAGGTCGCGCTGGCCACCAAGGAACTGCTGCGGACCGATATCCCTCGCCCGATGCTGGAGCACCTGGTCCCGCTGGCGCTGAAGGTCAAGAACGCGAAGGTGACCAGCGTCCAGTTCGTCCCGCCGCTGATCAACACCGGCTACCCCGACTGGAGCAAGATCCGCACGGTCACCGCGAAGGCCCTGCACTCCTCGGCCGTCACCAGGCGTCCCCTCACCGCCACCGCGGCCCCCACGGCCACCCCCCAGGCCACGACCTCCCGCACGCCCCTCCCCAAGGCGAGCACCACGGCGAAGCCGGACCCGACCGCTCCCAAGGGCATCACCGAAGGCTGCGGCTGAGCAGGGCCGGCCGGGAACGTCGCGCTAGGCCGAGTACGACTCCTTGGCCAGGCGGCGGACCCGGGCCTCGTCGATGCGGTGGCCCAGGCCCGGCTGGGTGAGGGGCACGGCCACCACGCCGCCGGAGGCGCCGACCGGCGGGTCGACGATCTGCGCGCTGCGCGGCGGTTCGGCCACGTCGCAGGGCAGGGTGCAGCCGGGCAGGCTGGCGGCGGCGACGGTGGCCGCGCGGGCCAGCCCGGTGCCCCGGCCTCCGGCGCAGGCGATCTCCCATCCGGCGCGCACCGCACGGTCGTGCACCCGCCGCACCTCGCGTAGGGAGCCCAGGGCCGATGGGCGGAGCAGCAGCGCTCTGCCCGCCCTCGCGGCGATCGCCTCGCCCAGTTCCGCGGCCGAGGCGACCTCGAGCAGGACCGGGGCGGCGACGCGCTGCTGCAGGTCGGCGTGGTCGGCCAGACCGGCGGGACCGGCGAAGGGGCGTTCGATGGCGGAGAGCGTGTAGGCGTCCAGCGCCTCAAGGGCGGCGACGTCGCGGTAGGCGCCACGAGCGTCCACACTGATGCCCAGCGCGGGGTACGCCTGGCGGACGGCGCGCAGCGGCTCGATGTCCCAGCCGGGATGGACGTCCAGGGTGACGTGGGCGTACCCGGCGCAGACATGCCGGTTCACCCGGGCGACCAGGCTCTCCAGGTTGCGGTCGGCGCCGATCCTGACGGTGGCCATGAGGGAGGTACGGGTACCGCCCAGCGCGTGGGCCAGCGGCACTCCGCGCATCCTCGCCCACAGGTCCCAGCAGGCCATGTCGGCTGCGGATCCGCCGGGGACGGCGCCGAGCTCGTCGGGGTGCTCCCAGTCGACGCCGATCAGCGCCTGCGCGAGCCCCTCCTCCAGCGCGACCCAGGTCTTGGGGTCGGCGTCGACGACCTCGCCCCACCCGGTCATGCCCCCGTAGTCGGTGAGCCGGACGAGGATGCTCTCCGGCCGCCTGCCGTACGGCAGGACCAGCCGGAACACCTCAAGCTCACGGACACGCGGCATGACCCCTCCTTGACCTCTCCGAACCCGGGAAATTCAAGCTCCTAAAACACGAATCCCGCCCGAAGGCGGGACTCCCCTCAACACCACCGGGAACGGCGTTCTTCCATGGTGCCACGACGGCCCGCGAATGCCTCCCGCTTGTGAGGGTGGGTTTTGGTCCAGTTTTTCCGATATTTCCGGCACTTTCGGCGCGGAGAGAACTCAGGTCGGGTAAGGGGGCAGCCCCAGGAAGAGCTCAGCCCCGGACAGAGGCGTCGGCTCTGACCCGGGCGCCGACCAGGATTCCGGTGGTCGCCATCAACGCCGCCAGCCCGAAACAGAGCAGGTAGGCGACGGCCGAGGCGCCCAGCGCCGCCAGGAGCGCGCCGGCGACCGCGACGGAGACGACCGTGTACACCGACTCCGCGACCCCCAGCGACGCGCTGTTCTCCCCCTCCTCCCCCAGGGGTGACAACTCCAGGACGAGTACCGACAGCGTCGGGTACACGATGCCCATGCCGAGCCCCAGGACGATCTCCCCGAGGAAGGCGGTGGCGACCGGGACGACGGCGAAGACCGTCAGGCCCATCAGCACGAGTCCCGCGGCGATCAGCGCCGAGCCGCAGCGCAGCACCAGTGCCCGGTCGAAACTCCGGCGGCCCACGACCCACGAGCCGAACGACCAGCTCAGCGCGCCACCGGTCAGGGTGAGCCCGGCCATGGTCAGCGACAGGCCGCGCTCCTGGTTGAGCATCAGCGGCAGGAACGCCTCCCCGCCGATGGCCGCGCCCGCCGCGATGCCCCGCAGCGAGATCA
Organism: Streptosporangium sp. NPDC001681; assembly: GCF_040298085.1. Taxonomy (NCBI): domain Bacteria; kingdom Bacillati; phylum Actinomycetota; class Actinomycetes; order Streptosporangiales; family Streptosporangiaceae; genus Streptosporangium; species Streptosporangium sp. NPDC001681. Next base: position 143,419 of record NZ_JBEOZN010000005.1, read on the forward strand.
CCGAGGGCAGGCCCCTGGCCGCGCGCAGGGTTCCCTCGGGGAGCAGCCGGGGCAGCGCCGCGACCAGCGTGGCCAGACCGACGACGAGCAGGACGAACCCGGCGCCGCGCGCCGCGCCCCCGTACTGCATCAGTGCCGCGCCGACCGCGACGAGCACCGCCCAGCCCAGCCGTCGCGCGATCGAGGAGCGCGGACCGGTCTGCGGCCGGTCCGACATGGGCGCGGCGGCCAGCCCGCGCCAGAGCAGCAACATCGCGGGAAGGAGGAGCACCGTCACGCCGATGAAGACCCAGCGCCAGCCCGCGTACTCCACCACGAGGCCGGTGATCACCGGCCCGACCATGGAGGGCACCACCCAGGCCGTCGCGAAGATCGAGAACACCCGGGGGTGCGTCTCGGCCGGGTAGACCCGCGAGACCAGCACGTACATCGCGACCTGGAAGACGCCTCCGCCGAAGCCCTGCACGAAACGGCCCACGACGAACACGTCCATCGTCGGCGCCGCCCCGGCCACGACCAGCCCCGCGGCGAAGAGCGCCACGCCGGCCCAGAGCGGCGCCATCGGCCCCCTGACGTCGCCCCATCGCCCACCCAGCACCGTCGCGATCACCCCGGCCGCCATCGCCCCGCTGAACGCCAGCCCGTACAGCGCGTGACCGTCCAACTCGTCGGCCACGACCGGCATGGCGGTGGCCACCGCCAGGTACTCGAAGGCGACCAGGGAGATGAGCGCCACCATCCCGACGGTCAGGGCACGGTGCCGCAGGGCGAATATCCCGGCAGCACGCTTTTCGCCCGTCATGGTATTGACCTCCTCCCCTCCCTGAAGGGAGGGGTTTCCCAGGGTCGCCCCAAGGGTTTCCTGTTTCATCGGGCCGAGCCTCCCCGGAAAACTCCGGGGCCGGTCTTACCAGCCCTCCGCAGGCGTTTTACCTCTCGACCAGCCCGGCCGCGAGAATGTTTCTGGCCGCGTTCACGTCCCGGTCGTGGGATGCCCCGCAGGAGGGACAGGTCCACGACCGGACGCTCAACGGCATCGACTCGTTGACGTGGCCACAGCCGTGCGCAGAGCACAGCTTCGACGACGGGAACCAGCGATCCACGACCACGAGTTCGCGCCCGTACCACTGGGCCTTGTACTCCAGCATCGAGCGGAACTCCCGCCACGACGCATCCGAGATGGCGCGCGCCAGCGAGTGGTTGCGCATCATATTGCGGACGGTCAGGTCCTCGATCGCGAGCGTTTGGTTCTCGCGCACCAATCGAGTGGTGACCTTGTGCAGGAAGTCCCGCCGCCGATCGGCGATCCGGGCATGGGCACGGGCCACCTTCACCTTTGCCTTGACCCGGTTCGCACTGCCCTTCGCCTTGCGGGACAACTCGCGCTGCGCCTTGGCCAGCCGTTTGCGGTCGGCCCGCTCGTGACGCGGGTTGGAGATCTTCTCCCCGGTGGAGAGGGTGAGCAGATGATTCAGTCCGGCGTCGATCCCAACCGCCTGCTCGACGGGCGCAAGCGGGCTGATCTTCTCTTCGACCAGCAGCGACACGAACCAGCGGCCGGCCGCGTCCTTCGACACCGTCACCGTGGACGGCTCCGCGCCCTCGGGCGGCGGACGCGACCACACGATGGCCAGCGGCGCGTCCATCTTCGCCAGCTTCAACACGCCTTCCCGGAACGAGAAGGCGTTGTTCTGGAACGTCGCCGATGCCCGCGACTTGCGCTTGGACTTGAAACGCGGATAGCGGGCACGCTTGGCGAAGAAGTTGTTGAACGCCACCTGCTGCTGCCGAAGCGCCTGCTGGAGCGGCACGTTCGACACCTCGCGCAGGAACTCCAGTTCCGGATCCTGCTTCCACGCAGTCAGCCATTTGGCGGTTTCCACGTACGAGGTCGAGACGCGCTCGTCGGTGTAGCGGCGGTTGCGTTCGGCCAGCGCCTTGTTCCAGATCAGCCGGACACACCCGAACGTGCGGACCAGTAGATCCGCTTGCTCGGGGGTCGGGTAGAAGCGGTATTTGAAGGCCCGCTTCACGATCTGAGACATGCTTAACATGATACTGCATGATCATGTTAAGCATGTCGGCCGGTTCCGGCCTATCTCCGCCCCGAAGGACGGAGTCTGCGGCCTTTGTGAACGAGATCATGAGCCGACGGTACGCCCGGCACTCCGCCCCTGACATCGGGCCTCCGTGTCAGTCCTTGGTCGTAGGACCGGTCTCCCGGCAGCGGGTCGAGCCCGGACACGAACCGCTCGGTGCCGTTGGCCTCCACCGGATCGTCGACCCGGTGGACGAGCCTGCGGAACCGGCCGGCGAGCGGTTCGGCGGCCGACCCGTTCCCATGACCCTGGAGTCGGTCGGCGGCGGCCCCGCGGGTACAGTGGCCGGTGGTGCGCCGGGAAGTCTGGTCGGCAGTGGCTGACCCGACCCCGAAAACGGAGCGCTGATGACCAAGACCCCGCCCGGCACGTCCCGCCTGCTCGGCCTGGGCTCGTGGCCCGAGGCCCGTCGCATCGCCGGCATCCTCCGCGAGGAGACCGTCGGCGGAGCGCTGCTGCTGGCCGGTGCGGTGGCCGCCATGATCTGGGCGAACTCCCCGTGGTCGGGCGCCTACGAGGCGCTGCGTGCCTTCAGGGTCGGCCCGGCGGCACTGCACCTGGACCTGAGCCTGGCGACCTGGGCCGCCGACGGGCTGCTGGCGATCTTCTTCTTCGTGGCCGGCCTGGAACTGAAGCGCGAGTTCGTCGCCGGTGACCTGCGCCAGGTGCGGCGGGCCGCGGTGCCGGTCGCGGCCGCACTCGGCGGGGTGATCGTCCCGGCCGTGCTGTACCTGCTGCTCACCCTCGGCTCCGGTGCCGGTTCCGGCGCGGCGCGGGGCTGGGCGATCCCGACGGCCACCGACATCGCGTTCGCCCTGGCCGTGCTCGCGGTCATCGGCCGGTATCTCCCCACCGCGCTGCGCACCTTCCTGCTCACCCTGGCCGTGGTCGACGACCTGGTGGCCATCATCATCATCGCCCTCTTCTACACCGAGCACCTGTCGGTGCTGCCGCTGCTGGGCGCGCTGCTGCCACTGGCGGTCTTCGCCATGCTGGTACAGCGCCGGGTACGCGCCTGGTGGCTGCTGCTGCCACTGGCCGCCGCCACCTGGGCGCTGATGCACGCCTCGGGCGTACACGCCACCGTCGCCGGCGTGCTGCTGGCCTTCACCGTGCCGGTCCTGCGCGGCGAGCGCGCCGGTGGCCCGGAGGCCGGGCCCGGCCTGGCCGAGCACTTCGAACACCGCCTGCGGCCGATCTCGGCCGGGGTGGCCGTGCCGGTGTTCGCGTTCATGTCGGCCGGGGTGAGCCTCGGCGGCCTGAGCGGTCTGGCCGGCGCCCTGAGCGACCCGGTCGCGGTGGGCGTGGTCGTGGGCCTCGTGGCGGGCAAGCCCATTGGGATCATGCTCGCGACCTGGCTGGTGGCCCGCTTCACCCACGCCCACCTGGACGAGGGGCTGGCCTGGGTGGACGTGGCCGGGCTGGCCATCCTGGCCGGTATCGGATTCACCGTCTCCCTGCTCATCGGGGAGTTGGCCTTCGGCGCCGGCAGCGAGCGTGACGCCCACGTCAAGGTGGCGGTCCTGACCGGCTCCCTGATCGCGGCGCTGGCCGCGACGGTGATCCTTCGCCTGCGCAACCGCGTCTACCGGCGCATCCACGAGGCCGAAACCGTCGACCGCGACCACGACGGCATCCCCGACGTCTACCAGAGACGTTCCTGAGAGGCCGGGAAGCCTGCTGAGCACGGCGGAGAACCGTGACTCGACGTGCCGCCGGGAGGAGAACCGTCCGAGCGGGCCGCATGACCGGCCCCGCCCACGACGGCGGCTGATCCGTCGCCGGGTCGAGGGGCCGCCTTCGGTCCGAGTTTGGCCCCTGACGTCCTGGAGAAGGTGGGCCCCCGTGGCCTTGCCTCCTTCACCAGGACGGGATCAGGTGGCGGTGCGCTCCAGCCGGCGCTCGGCCCACTGGCCGATGTCGCGGCGCTCGATCGCCGCGGCCATCAGGTCGGGAAAGGCGTCGGGGGTGCAGGCGAAGGCGGGCACCCCCATGGCCGCGAGCGCCGCGGCGTTGTCGTGGTCGTAGAAGGGCGCGCCCTCGTCGGAGAGCGCGAGCAGCACGATCACCTGGACGCCCGCCGCGGTCATCTGGGCGACCCTGCGGAGCATCTCCTGCCGCACGCCGCCCTCGTAGAGGTCACTGATCAGGATGAAGATCGAATCGTTGGGGCGGGTGATGAGGCCCTGGCAGTAGGCGATGGCCCGGTTGATGTCGGTGCCGCCGCCGAGCTGGGTGCCGAACAGCAGCTCGACCGGGTCGTGGAGCTGATCGGTGAGGTCGACGACCGCCGTGTCGAAGACGACCAGCGAGGTCTTCAGCGAGCGCATCGAGGCGAGCACCGCGCCGAACACACTGGAGTAGACGACGGAGGCGGCCATCGATCCGCTCTGGTCGATGCAGAGCACCACCTCTCGCTGGACCGCCCGCTGCCTCCTGCCGTATCCGACCAGCCTGGACGGGATCACGGTGTTGCGCTCCGGCAGGTAGTTCCTCAGGTTGGCGCGGATCGTGCGATCCCAGTCGATGTCGGCGACCCGCCTGGGCCGGTGGGTCCTGGCCGAGCGGTCCAGGGCGCCGGTCACGGCGGCCTTCGTCTTCTGAACCAGCCGCCGCTCCAACTCGGAGACGACCTTGCCGACCAGCGCCCTGGCCGACTCCCGCGCCTTCTCCGGCATCACCCGGTTGAGCGACAACAGGGTGCCGACCATGTGCACGTCCGGCTCGACGGCCTCCAGCATCTCCGGCTCCATCAGCAGCCGGGTCAGGTTCAGCCGCTCGACGGCGTCCTTCTGCATGACCTGGACGACGGTCGAGGGGAAGTAGGACCGGATGTCGCCCAGCCAGCGCGCCACCCTGGGCGCGGAGGCGCCCAGGCCACCGCTCCGCTCGGCCGCCCCCGCACCGGCGCCGTCGTACAGCGCGGCCAGTGCCCCGTCCATCTGGGCGTCGGTTCCGGCGAGCGAGCACCCGGTGCCGTCGGCGTCACCGCCCAGGACCATCCGCCAGCGGCGCAACCGCTCATCCATCGCTGCTCCCCGTCCTTCCCAGAATCGCCAGCACGGTCCGCACGGCCGCCGCCGCGCGTTCCTCGTCGAACTCCTCCGCGTCCGGTGCCCGATCCGCGCCGCCGGAGCCGAGAGAGCGGACGCGCGAGCCGATCGAACGCCGCTCAGGCGCGGCGAAGGCGCCGAACGTCCTGCGGAGCAGGGGCAGCACGTCGACGAAGGTCTCCGGGGCGAGTCCGGTGAGCCACTCGTCGACCAGCCCGAGCAGCCGGGAGTCGTGGACGAGCAGCAGCCCGCCCCCGGAAAGGAACCCCTCGATCCAGGACGCCGCCCTGGCCGGCGGGTGCCCCGCCGACATCGCCAGCGACATCCGACGGCCCGCCTCGGCCGTGTCGAGGTCGGCCGCGTCCAGCAGGATCCTGGCGAGCCGGCCCTCGATGAGCCCGTGCAGGTCACTGCGGCCGGAAGCCCCGCGCAACGCCACCAGCCACCGTCCCTGCGGAGACTCCTCCTCGGGGCGGGCAGCGCCTCCCGAGGCTCCGGTGCTCCTCGCCTCCTTCGCGCCCTCCGGACCGTCCAGGCCCGCGGAACCGGCGGATGCGCCCGGATCACCCTGAGCCCCCGTCTCCCGTGAATCACCGAAGACACCAGGACCGGCGGGCACGGCTTCGAGCAGGGAGACGGCGGTGTGGACGGCGTCGATGTGACGGATCAGGTCACGGGCGGCGTCGTCGTCGAGGCCGGTGACGGCGCCACCGAGGCCGACGCAGATCCTGGTGAGCATCGCCCAGGCGATGGCGGTCAGGCCGGTGGCGGGGGTGCCGCGCACGTCGCCGTATCGCTGGGCGCGGACCATCGCCGGGAGCGCCGCCATCAGGTGCGTGACGTCACCGTCGAGCGCGGCCCGCGCCGACAGGGCGTCGAGCACGTGCGGCAGCGCCTCCGGCAGGTCGGCGAGCAGGCAGTGCTCCACCAAGCCGGTGAGCCCGGCCAGCGTGACGCCTCCGGGCGCCCCGCCGCCGGACGGCCCCCCGGTCCCGGCCGCACCGCCTCCCCGGCCCGGCATCCCCGAGCCGGGGGTCCCGCCGGGCGCCCCGCCCCCGTCGGCGAGGTCGCGGACGCGGGCGGCGGCCGCGGCCGGGACGGTCGTGCCCCAGGAACTCGCCTCGATCAGGTCGATGTCGAACTCGGGCCGCCAGGTGAGCGACCACGACTCGCGGAAGGTGCCCTTGCTCCGGCTCTCCTGGGGAGTGCCCCAGCCGACGCCGAGCAGGCGGAGCCTGTGCAGCAGCCTGCTGCGCTCCAGGTCGAGAGGTTTGCGCAGGTCGAGGTCGTACTCACGGTCGAGCGCCTCGGGCTTGAGCCTCACCCGCCGCTGCTCCTCACGCAGGTGGCGCTGGAGGGGGACCATCGGGGTGCTGTCCGGCACCTGGCCGAGCCGCTCCCCCACGACCATGCGCCGCTGGATCAGCTCCACCGGCAGGTCGTCGCCCTCGCACAGCACCGCCCTGACCGCCTCGGTGACCTCCGCCAGCCCGGCCAGGGGCCGTCCCCTGAGCACGGCCAGGCCTTCGGCGAGCCGGACCGCCTCGATGACGTGGGCGGAGGAGACCGGCAGGTCCTCCTCCCGGAGCACCCCGGCCGCCCCGGTCAGCCACCGTTCGACGGGGCGGTCCGGGGAGGCGAACAGATGGTGATACCAGCCGGGGGAGGTCACACCCGCGCCGTACCCGCTCCAGGAGGCCAGCCGCCCGTACGTCCACGGCACCCAGGTGATCTCGGCCCTGACCTTGGGCAGCCCTCTGAGCAGCGCGTCGTCGGCCTTCACGGTGGGCAGCCCGGCTCCCCAAGGCGCTCCCGCACCCGCCGTGCCCGCCAGCGCGGGGACGTGCCAGGCTCCGCAGACCACGGCGATCCGCTCGAAGCCGTCCCGGATCGCCCTGCGGATCGTGCGCCGCATGAAGGCCTCGCGCCGCGCCTCGTACCCGTCGGCGACGTGTCCCTCGCGGACCGCCTCCACGGCCTGGGCGATCATGTGGAACGGGGTGTCGCCGCGGTGCTCGACGGCGTCCTCCCACCACCGCTCCGGGTCGTCGTATCCGGCGGCGCGGGCGAGGGCCCCGATCGGATCGACCTGTACGGCGTCATCCGCCGTCTCACGATGGAAGCCGGGAACACCCGTGTCCGGCTCTTCTCCTGGCCGCGGCTCGGCGTCGCCGGTCGCGCCGGGGCGGGAGGCGAGGCTGTGCGCGGCCGGCAGGTCGCAGAAGCGGACCGGGATGCCCGCCCCGACGGCGTGGCGGAGCGCCTGCCACTCGGGGGAGAACACCGCGAACGGCCAGAACGCGGCGGTGGACGGCTCGCCCGGCACGTGGGCGAGGAGCGCCACCGGTGGCTGGAGGTCGGGGTCACGGGCCAGCTCGACCAGCTCGTCCGCCTCGGGCGGGCCCTCGATGAGCACGATGTCCGGCTTGAGGCGGTCAAGCTCGTCGCACAGGGACCGCGCCGACCCGGGTCCGTGGTGCCGGATCCCCAGCACGGACACACTCATCGTTGCCCCCTGACCGGCGAGGAAGCCGTCTCACCGACCGGTGGCACCGGCGACGTGACGCGATGGCGACCGCGCGGGGTGGCCGCGGGCGTGCCACCCGATACGGGACCGAGGCCAGGCGAGGAAGCCGCCTCACCGACCGGCGGCATGGCGCGATGGCGACCGCGCGGCCTGATCACCGGTGTGCCACCCGATACGGGACCGGAGCCCGGGACGGAGATCGGGAGCGGCCCCCTCCCGGGGATCACCGCCTCAGCCCGCGTCACGGCAGGCCCGGTAGAAGTCGCGCCAGTCCTGGCGCTCGCGCACCACGGTCTCCAGGTACTCGCGCCAGACGACGCGGTCGGAGACCGGGTCCTGGATCACCGCGCCGGCGATGCCCGCGGCCACGTCGGAGGGGCGGAGCACCCCGTCGCCGAAGTGCGCGGCCAGCGCGATGCCGTTGGTGAGGACGGAGATGGCCTCGGCGGTGCTGAGCGTGCCACTGGGGGACTTGACCTTGGTGCGGCCGTCCTCGGTGACGCCGGTGCGCAGCTCCCGGAAGACCGTGACGACGCGGCGGATCTCCTCCAGCCCGGTGAGGGTCTCGGGCAGCTCCAGGGAGCGGCCGAGCTGGCCGACCCTGCGGGAGACGATGTCCACCTCCTCCTCGGCGGTGGCGGGCACCGGCAGCACGACCGTGTTGAACCGGCGGCGCAGTGCGCTCGACAGGTCGTTGACGCCGCGGTCACGGTCGTTGGCGGTGGCGATGATGTTGAAACCGCGCTCGGCCTGCACCTCCCGGTTGAGCTCGGGAATCGGCAGCGTCTTCTCCGACAGCACGGTGATCAGCGCGTCCTGGACGTCGGAGGGCATCCGGGTCAGCTCCTCCACCCGGGCCAGCCGCCCCTCGGCCATCGCCCGCATCACCGGGCTCGGCGTGAGCGCCTCCATGGACGGCCCCTCGGCCAGCAGCCTGGCGTAGTTCCAGCCGTAGCGGATGGCCTCCTCCGCGGTGCCCGCCGTGCCCTGCACGAGGAGTGTGGAGTCACCACTGATCGCGGCGGCCAAGTGCTCCGAGAGCCAGGTCTTGGCGGTGCCGGGCACGCCGAGCAGCAGCAGCGCGCGGTCGGTGGCGAGTGTCGCCACGGCCACCTCGACGATGCGCCGCGGCCCGATGTACTTGGGGGTGATCTGGTCGCCGTCACCGAGGATGTAGGTGGTCACCGCCCAGGGCGACAGTTTCCAGCCCGGCGGGCGGACCCGGTCGTCGCCCTTGGCCAGGACCGCCAGTTCCTCGGCGTACTGGTCTTCGGCGTGGGCCCGCAGAACCGTTGTCACTGTGTGAGCTCCTTCAACATGTCGTCACGGAAACGCAGGAGGGCGGCGACCTCCTGGATGGACGGCTCCGCTGAGAGCCGCCCGGCCATGTCGTGCAGTGCCGGATCGATGCGCTCACCGGCGAGCTTGGTCAGCTCGCCGAGGTTCCACGGCTGGGTGCCGGACACATCGATGATCTTCTGGAGGACCGCCGTGGCCAGGGCCGGACCCCACGGGGCCGCGGCCCCGCCGAGAACCATGATCAGTTGGCCGTCCAGGCCGTGCCGCCGTACGAAGTCGGCCGCGACGATCTCCTGCCTGTCGCGGGGCAGCGCGGCCAGCAGGTCGGCGATCGGGTCCCAGGCGAAGAGCTCCAGCGCCCACTCCGGGTCACCCTGGAGAACGGCGGCCCTGACCCAACCGGCCATGACCTCGCGGTTCCAGTCGACGATCTTCATCCGGACCAGCTCCCCGGGCGACCGGCCGAGCAGCCGGGGCCAGACGCCCAGCGGGGTGCGGGCCACGGCCTGCTGCAGCCACCAGCCCCGCTCGCCCGTCCCCCGGGGCGCCTTCGCCCGGATGCCGTCGCGCTCCATGGCGCTGTCGCAGGCCACCGGCGGGTCGACGTGGATCTCACCGCCGGCGACGGTGACATACCGGGCGACGCGCTCCGCCATGCGCAGGGCCAGGCGCGATCCGGGGAGCCGGGTGAGCAGGTCGGCCGCCTGGTGGCGGACCTCGCGGCGGCGGTCGTCGAGCGCGGACTCCAGGAACGGCTCGTCCTCAAGCGACAACCCCGTGCTGAGAGCCTCCAGGAACGCCGCCCTGTCGTCGGGACTCTCCTTCTCCCAGGTGGCGGCGAGCAGTTCCCTGGCCCTCGCCGGATCGGCCGCCCGCAACTCGCCCAGATGGACGCGACGGTCACCCGAGGTGCCGAACTCCCAGACCTGCGAGGTCGGCCCAGAGTCGGTCGCGGGGCCGGTCGCGGGGCCGGTCGCGGCCACTCCCGTGACCTCCTCGAGCAGGAAACCCCACGCCGGGTTCAGCCCCGCCAGCCAGCGCCCCCGGTTGCCCGCCAGGACACCGAGATACGGCCGGATCGACCTGTCCCTGACCGCGTGGTCGAGAAGCTCGGGCAGCAGGTGGGGCGAGAGGCGGTAGCCACGCCCGGCCGCGGTCTCCAGCCACTCGGTGAGCAGTCTCGGCTGCTCACCACCGAGAACGCGGGCAAGCCGGTCGCCCGCGGCGCGCGAGACCTCCGGCTGCTCCTCGGGCGCCGCGAGACTCAGCGGCTCGCCCGGGGCGACCGGCCGCCGGCCCGCGCGCATCCGCAGCGTGTGCACGGCCGCGCGCCCGAGCAGCTCGACCTCGCTCGCCCCCTCTCCGGGCAGCGGGCGCCGGTCGGTCCCGACGAGCGCGGTGGACACCAGCTCCTCCCAGTCGGCGGAGGCGTTCACAGGGCGATCACCCGGCCTTCCTCATCCCAGGTCGTGAGGGGGCGCAGGCCCCTCGGGGTCCATTCGGCGGCGACGGTCAGCGGATGACCGCCCGAGGTGGCGACCAGCCGCCACGGGGTTCCCGCGGACGGGTGGAGCGGCAGCCCGCCGGAGGGCCCGGCCAGGAGCCGCGAACCACTCCCCGCGGGAGTCACCCCCTCCAGCACGAGCGGCCAGGAGTCGAGCCAGGGGTCGCCCGCCAGAGCCTCGGCCACCTCGCCCAGTGCCCGCTCGATGCTCTGGCCGGGCGGCGGGCCGGCCGGGGCGGCGTCGTGCCGGGCGGCGACCACCGCGCGCAGCGGAGTCGAGCCGGGGTAGAACGCCAGGTCGGCGTCCATGGTCGTGCCGGTGACGAGCGAGGCGTCGAGAGCCTGTCCGACCGGTGCGAACGAGAGCACCAGTGCCGCCCTGCCCGTCTGGCGCCCGCGCAGCCAGACCCGGCGCGCGATCAGCCGGTCGTGCTCCTCGTCGCGCCGTCCCAGCACGTCCCACAGGTCGCGGACGACCTCCCCCGCGAGCACCTCCTCCTTCGTCACCGAGAAACCGACCCGGTCGCGCACCCTTTCCAGGAGCCCCGCGGGCGCGACCTCCGGCACATCCCCCGGGCCGCCACCGGTCCCGTCGCCGGTTACGTCGCCGGTCCCGTCGCCGACCGGAGCCGCGAGGTTGCGGTGGGCCACGCAGAGCAGGTGCAGCAGCGCGTACTCGCTGAGCAGGCGGGCGGGCCAGTCATCGCCGTCCAGCACGGCGGGCAGGCGCGACAGCGAGCCCGCGACGGCGGGCGCCTGGGCGTCGATCAGGCGCTTGACCAGGTCGTCCCACTGGTCGTGACGCCGTGACCCGGCGAGGCCCTGCCTGACCTGGTCGGCGAGCCAGCGCTCCAGATCCGACAGACCGGCGCTCACGCGCTGTTCGCGCAGCGCGGCCCGGCGGCCGTCGGCGGGAGCCGCCTCGGCAGACCTGGCGGCGCGGGTCGCCCCGGCCTCCACCGCCCTGGCCGCGCGGTCGCGCCGCCCGTCGAGCCACTCACCCACCCAGTCGGCGACCTCCTCCGCGGCGGGGACACCGTCGGCCGACCACAGGAGCAGCAGGCCGAGAGCGTGCTTGCACGGGAACTTCCTGCTGGGGCAGGTGCATCGGTAGGCGGGCTCGGACAGGTCGACACAGGCCCGGTAGGGCTTGGAGCCGCTGCCCGCGCACTCGCCCCACACCGCGTCGGCGGTGACTCCGGTCCCCGACCACTTTCTGGGGGAGGAGATTGTCCCGGCCGCTTTCTGGGACGAGGCGTCGGGCGCGAGCGCCAGCACCTGATCCCGGTTCCACCGTTCGATCACGGACCGAACCTAGCCAACCCCTCCGACAAATCCGGACCACTCACCCCGCAGGACGATCTCCGTCGCCCCGGTGACTCCCGCACCGATCGGCAGCCCTCGTCACGCCCGGTACGCGCGCCCCCTCGCGCGCCCGCCCCGCCGACCGTCCAGACGGCCTCCGCCGCGGGGACGCCCGCACCGTCCGACACCCACGCGTCGGCAATACGTCGGTGCGCACACGAACCTCATACGGCCCCTCCGAGGAGCCGGGTCCCTAGAATCGGTGCGATGACGACCTCTTCCCGTCCTCCGCTCGCCGAGACCCTGGACCTGCTGCCGCACCCCGAGGGTGGCTGGTTCCGCGAGACCTGGAGAACCTCCGTCGACCTCACCCCGCCCGGGTACACCGGAGCGCGGGCCACCGCGACGGGGATCTACTTCCTGCTGGGACCCGGCGAGGAGTCGCGCCCGCACGTGGTCGCCTCCGACGAGGTGTGGCTCTGGCACCGGGGCGGCCCGCTGACACTGGTCCTCGGCGGCCACGAGGGCCAGCCCACCCACTCCGTGACCCTGGGTCCACTGGTGGAGGAGGGCCAGGTCCCGCAGGCGGTGGTGCCCGGCGGCACCTGGCAGGCCGCCCGCCCCGCCGGGGACGAGGCCGTGCTGGTGAGCTGTGTCGTGTCCCCGGGTTTCGACTTCGCCGACTTCCGGCTGATGTGACGGCCTCGTCCTTCGCGGGGAGAATGCGGTCACAGGTCCATACCGGGAGGTCGAAGGTGACCAGCGAGATCGTCTCCGTCATCGGCGGAAAAGAAGCGTCCAACGGCACCGCCTACGAGTCGGTCAACCCGGCTCGCCTGAACGAGGTGGTCGCGCGGGTCCGGCTGGCGGACGCGAGCACGTTCTCCTCCGCGTGCCGCACGGCCACCGCGGCCCAGCGGGAGTGGTCTCGGGTTCCCGCGCCCGTCCGGGGGCGGGTGATCGCCTCGATCGGGCGGCTGGTGGAGGCCAACGCCGAGGAACTGGCCCGCCTGGTCACCCGCGAGATCGGCAAGCCGTACGCCGAGGCGCTGGGCGAGGTACGCGAGATCGTCGACACCTGTGACTTCTTCCTCGGCGAGGGCAGGCGGCTGTACGGGCAGACGGTTCCCTCGGAGATGCCGGACAAGAACCTGTTCACCTTCCGGGTCCCCGTGGGAGTGGCCGCGGTGATCACGGCGGGAAACTTCCCGGTCGCGGTGCCGTCGTGGTACCTGGTCCCGGCGCTGCTGTGCGGCAACGCGGTGGTGTGGAAGCCCGCCGAGTACGCGGCGGCCTCCGCGCACGCGCTCTACCGGCTGTTCACGGCGGCCGGGCTGCCCGACGGCGTGCTGAACCTGGTCCTCGCCGACGGTGCCACGACGTTCGAGGGCCTGGAGTCGGCGCTGGCCGAGGGCACGGTGCACAAGGTCGGGTTCACCGGATCCACCGCGGTGGGCCGCGCCGTCGGCGAGCTGTGCGGGCGCCACCTGCAGTCCCCCTGCCTGGAGCTGGGCGGCAAGAACCCGATGGTGGTCATGCCGGACGCCGACCTGGACCTGGCCGTGGAGGGCGCACTGTTCGCGGGCTTCGGCACCGCCGGGCAGCGTTGCACGTCACTCGGCACGGTGATCGTGCACGAGAGCGTCCACGAGGAGTTCCTCCGCCGGTACGCGCGCGCCGTGGCGGAGGCGGCGATCGGCGACCCCGCCGGGGACGTGCTCTGCGGCCCGCTGCTCGAGGAGAGGTTCGCCTCGCGCTACGAGGAGTACCTGGGCTGGATCCAGCCGCACCACACCGTCGTCTCCGGTCCCACCGGCCGCATCACCCCGGACAACCCACGCGCCGGCTTCACCGGGGAGGGCGGCCTCTACTACCACCCGGTGATCGTGGACGGCGTCCGCCCCGGCGACCGGCTCTTCCTTGAGGAGACCTTCGGCCCCATCGTCGGCGTGACCGCCTTCAGCACGCTGGAGGAGGCCGTCGAGTTGGCCAACCTTCCCGGCTACGGGCTCTCCTCCTCCATCTACACCACCGACCCGAAGTCGGCGTTCCACTTCCGCGCCGGCATCGGCGCGGGCATGGTGAGCGTCAACAACTCCACCTCCGGCGCGGAGGCTCACCTGCCCTTCGGCGGCAACGGCAGATCCGGCAACGGCAGCCGCCAGTCGGGGGTGTGGGTTCTCGACCAGTTCACCCGCTGGCAGGCGATGAACTGGGACTACTCGGGCAGGCTGCAGAAGGCCCAGATGGACGTCGCCGAGATCGTCCCCGACCTGGACTTCCGCCTCTGATACCCGGTGACCACCGGACCCCGCCCCGCGGCGGGGTCCGGTGGTCCGTGGCGGCGGGTTCAACGGTGGGGAATCACGTGTTCGAAGAGCTCGAAGCTGGTGAAGAGCAGGAACGCGGCCACGATGAGGGAGTACAGCAGGGCCGGCTGCGGCACGCGGCGACGCGGCCGGGGCCCGGCGGGCGAGGCACCGGCTCCCCGCGCGGGGACCGAGGTCGGAGCGGGGTCTGGGGCCGGGGCGGGGCCGGGGGTGAGAGCGGCGGCGGGGAACGGGGTGCCGTTCTGGGGGTGCGCGCCCACCGGGAAGACGCGGACACCGTCACAGCCGCAGGCGGGGCAGCTCAGTCCCGACCAGGGCGGCTGGACCATGACGCCCGACCTCAGCCAGAGCACGACGTCGTGTCCGTGCCCGTCGGTCAGGTGACGGACGAGGTACTCCTCCTGCCAGAGGTGCCCGCAGCGCGTGCACCCCAGTGGCCAGGTCTCGTGAGCGCTGAACTCCTCGTGCACGAGGACCACCCCCATTGTGTCAGCGAACATCCCATCTGAGTGTGGGCGCCCTCCCCCGTTACAGCAAGCGATGAAAAGGTGCGAAATCTGTTACGACCGCACAATGAGACCATATAATGAGACGATTCTTCTTGAAATATGAGATTCCTGCTACGGTCGGGACCGACGGACAGAAGGAGGGGTCTCCCATGACAGGCAAGGACGCCGTCTACACGCACGGACACCACGAGTCGGTGCTCAGGTCCCACCGGTGGCGTACCGCGGAGAACTCGGCGGCCCACCTCCTGCCGTACCTGAGAGCGGGCATGACGCTGCTGGACGTGGGCTGCGGGCCCGGCACCATCACCGCCGACCTGGCGGAGCGTGTCGCGCCCGGCACGGTCACCGCGGCCGAGATCAGCGAGGAGGCGCTCGGCCTGGCCCGCGCGGAGGTGGAGCGGCGCGGGCACTCCGGCGTCGAGTTCTCCATGGCGGACGTGCACGAGCTGCGCTTTCCCGACGACACCTTCGACGTCGTCCACGCCCACCAGGTGCTCCAGCACGTCGGCGATCCCGTGCTGGCGCTGCGCGAGATGCGGCGGGTCTGCAGGCCTGGCGGGATCGTCGCGGTACGCGACAGTGACTACACCGCGTTCACCTGGTTTCCCGAGATGCCCGAACTGGACGAGTGGCTGGACCTCTACCTGAGATTGGCCAGGGCCAACGGCGGCGAGCCCGACGCGGGGCGGCGACTGCTTTCCTGGGCGCACGCGGCGGGGTTCACCGACGTCTCGGCCACCTCCTCTACCTGGTGCTTCGCCACACCCGAGGACCGCGCCTGGTGGGGCGGCATGTGGGCCGAGCGGATCCTGAAGTCCGACATGGCCCGCCAGGCCCTCGCCTCGGGCAGCACCGAGGAGGACCTGCGCCGCCTCTCAGAAGGCTGGCGCGCCTGGGCAGGGGAGCGGGACGGCTGGCTGTCACTGCTCCACGGCGAGCTGATCTGCCGCGTCTGACCGGCCCCGAGCCCACCGGTGAAGGGCCCGGGGCGCCCTCGGCGAAGGCGCCCCGGCGGAGGGTCAGGGTTGCTGGGTGATCTTGACGTTGTCGATGCCGGCCTCCACCAGGGAGGCACCCGAGGCGTCGGCGGCCTCGATCAGGATGCGGACCGTCTGGCCCGCGAAGGCGGAGAGGTTGGCCGTGGCGACCGCCCAGGCGCCGTTGCGGTTGGCGGCCGCGCCGAGCTGCTGGAACACCTGGGTGGTGGTGGAGCCGACGACCTTCACCCGCAGGAAGTCGGCGGTGGAGGAGTTGGAACCGTGCGCCAGATACCACGACAGCGACAGGTTCAGCGTCCCGGTCGACGGCAGGGTGATGGCCGGTGACTGGATGCTGGTGACTCCTCCGTCGATGTCGTGGTCGCCCGCCGCGGTGCCCGCGAGCCTGCCGGTGACCAGGTCGTTGGTGCCGCTGACCGTGGTGCCGAGCTGCTTGGCGCCGCTGGAGGTGGTGGCCTGCGGGACGCCGCGCTCCCACTGGCCCGAGGTGGCGGTGTCGGTGCCCGAGGGGTTGGTCGTCCAGCCGGTCGCCGTCTCGAACTCGTCGGAGTAGACGGTCACCGGCGGGGTGCCGGTGCCGCAGTACTGCGACTCCTTGCCGATGACGCGGTAGACGCAGTCGGAGTACTCCAGGAAGCGGAGCACGGCTTCGCGGTTACGGGTGGTCTGCGGGACGATCTGCTCGTCGGGAGGGTAGAAGCCCGGCGAGGAACCGGTCGGGTACATCTCGAAGGTGTAGCTGAAGATCTTGTAGACGCCCCACATCCAGTCGTCGATCGAACCGTCGGTGATGTAGAGATCACTGGCCTGCTGGGGGGTGTAGTTGTTGGTGGCGGCCATGTTCTGGCCCAGGGTCGCGTGGGCGTCGCGGTCGTCCTGGGTCAGGCCGGGGCCGGTGTCGTTGTAGGTGTAGCCGTACGGCCACAGGATCAGCTCACCGTAGGTGTGCCAGTCGATGTGCGACTTGATCTGCTGCACGCCGCCGACGACCCTGCTGCGGACCCAGTTGGCCACCGCCCTGACCTCGGGAGCCGACTCGGCCGCGGAACCCCGGTAGGTGTCGCTGGAGCTGGAGCCGGAGGAGCCGCCGCAGCAACCCCACTGGTGGCCCCAGTTGCGGTTGAGGTCGGTGCCCACGTACGACGAGCCGGAGTTGGGCTGCCGGTTCTTGCGCCAGGAGCGGTAGGAACCGGTGGCGATGTCGTACTCGCCACCGTCGGGGTTGAGGTCCGGCATGATCCAGATCTCGCGGGTGTTGACCAGGTTGGCGATGCGGCTGTCGGTGCTGTAGCCGTCGGTGAACAGGTTGAGCAGGTAGATCGCCATCTCGACGGTCATGTGCTCGCGAGCGTGCTGGTGGTGCGTGAACAGCACCTCGGGCTCGTTCTCGTCCGTGTCGACGTTGTCGCTGATCTTGACGGCGATCAGGTCGCGTCCCTCGTACGAGGTGCCATAGCTGATCTTGCGGGCGATCGTCGGGTGGTCGGCGACGATCTGGTTCACCGCGGCGGTCATCTCGGCGTAGTTGTGGTAGCCGGAGTCGGCCGAGGGGAAGTCCGAGCGCCGTTCGGCCCCGGTCGGGGATAAGGACCGGGGAATCCTCGTGACGGTGTGGCCGAGTTTCTTGATCTCGGCGACCTCGGCCTCGCTGGCGGTGACCACGACCGAGTCGGCATCGACCTGATCGATCGCGGCACCGGTGGCCGCGATCGCGCTTCGCTGCTGGGAGGTGCTCGGCCCCTGGACCTTGTACTGGCTGTTCGGTTGCGGCTCGGCCGAGGCTCCCACCCCGTTCACACCAAGACATAACAGCGCCAAAGCGGCGAACACCACGATCAGACGGCGTCTCACCTGCGTCCTCCTCAGGCACGCACTCTAGGGATTTGTCGCGTGCCTCCACTGAGAGTCAGACAGGGAGGTTGATTAGCAAAGGCCCAAATTTTAGGAGCCGCACACCCTTCGTCCTGAGATCAGAAGACGACCTCGAACCAGAGCGTCCTGGCGCCCTCGGGTGCGTCGTCCTGGATGCCCCAGTTGTCGGCGAGCAGGTCCACCAGGAACATGCCTCGCCCGCCCTCCGCCTCGGGGTCGTTGCGCACGTGCGGCATCGACGCGCCGGACCCGGCGTCACAGACCTCGACCAGCACCACGGCCGACCCCACCGCCACGGTCATCGCGACCTCTCCACCCCCTCCGGAACCCGAGTGGAGCACGGAGTTGGTCACCACCTCGCTCACCAGGAGAATGACGTCGTCGGACGCGGGGTGTCCCTCGCCCAGAAGCTCCCTGACCCGGCTTCGCGCCATCGACACCGACTCCGGGACCCCCTTGAGGGTCACCGTGGATCGAGGTGAGACGGCCTGCCGTCCGGTCGTCATCAGATACCTCCAGCGTGGAGACCCCCGCCTTCAGGCGGGGAAGGAAACGCGGCACGGTGCCGCGTTTCTGGGTGGGTGGTGTAGCCGTAGCCATCGGCTCGCTGGAGCAGGTGGACGTGGCGGTGGCCGATGCTCTGCACGAGGCCGTGCCGGGTGGTGATGTTGAAACTGCCGGTGCTGCGGACCGCGACGCGGCCGAGGTGGACCCCGGCCTTCTTGCCGCTCACTACGACGGCGCGGACCAGGTCGCCGGTGGCGAACCCCTTGACCTGCTTGGTCCGGGGTAGCCGCAGCCGGGGAAAGCCGTAGCGGTCGGTGCGGGTGCGGGCGTAGGTGCCGCGCCCGGTCGCCTTGACCACCAGGAC